>CAIJNJ010000021.1 GCA_903821975.1 uncultured Bacteroidota bacterium | reverse complement strand
TTCGAAAACATAAAATCGATGCAAGTAAAATATACAAGCAAAGGAATAAAAATAAAATTTATCCAACCAAAGGAAGACTCTCCAGACATACAAATCCCACTTTTTTAATAGCTTAATTTTCCATAACTCTAAGTCTGTTAATCGCATTTACAAGGCGTTTCACCCATGCGATACCAGTAAAATAGACATGCCATTATTTTTTTACTGTTAGTAGGAAAGTTCAATAGTAGCCTACACCTGAACGGTGCCAACGCCACCACAGCGAAATAGCAGCAATAAGCCCACCCCATAACCATTTAATAAACATTTAACCCCAAAACCCTTTAGAAAGTAATTTAATTCTTGGAGGGAAAGGAAATAAGGTTAATTTTGCGTGCCTGTCTGCAAATACGGGTATCATTTCAAGGTAAATCCCAATTCTAAATCTATTAAATATGGATGGCAATGCTGGTTCAGGATCTAAGGGAGAAAATTCTGGAAGGCGACCTCAGCGAGTTGCTACACCACAGCAAGGATGAAGACTATCCTGCCCAGGTGGCGAAGCTACTGAGCTCGCTGCCTACTGACCATGCCATAAATACCTTTCTTTCGTTACCGGAAAAAATACAGGTACAGATATTCTCATTCCTGGACCATGTACTGCAACTGGGTGTTATAGAAGAACTGCCGCGCTCGCAGGTATCCAATATCCTTAACAACCTGGAATCGAACGACCGCATCGCTTTTTTTGATACGCTGGACGGCATAGAGGTGACCGAATTCCTGAACCTGCTGAATGACAAGAACAGGCTGGCTACCTACGACCTGCTGGGCTACCCGGAGCAGAGCGTGGCGCGCCTTATCAATACCAACTTTACGACCGTAAGAAAGGAGTGGACCATAGGGCAGGCTATAGAGCACCTGCGCCGCTTCTATACCGATACGCCCGCCGCCAATGTGATATTTGTAATTGACAGCAACGGCAAGCTGGTGGATGATATACCGATCAGGCGGCTGGTACTTAACGAGCACACCAAGACGATAGAGGACATAATGGACGGCTTCTACGTGAAGCTGGATATACAAGACAGCATAGAAGACGCGATACAAAAATTTAAGGAGTACGACCGTGTAGCGCTGCCCGTAACCAACAGCAACAATGTGGTGATGGGGGTGGTGACGGTGGATGACGTGATAGATGAGTCTGAAGAAAAATATACCAAGGACATGCAACAGTTTGGTGGTGTGGAATCACTGGACCTGCCATACGTGAAAACGGGTTTCTTTACGCTGATACAGAAGAGGGCCGGTTGGCTCATCATCCTGTTTCTGAGTGAGATGCTGACTGCTACGGCCATGCAGCACTTCCAGGTGGAGCTGGATAAGGCGCTGGTACTGGCGATGTTCGTACCGCTTATTATGAGCAGCGGCGGTAACAGCGGTTCGCAGGCGGCAACGCTTATCATCCGCGCTATGGCACTGAAGGAATTATCGCCAAAGGACTGGTGGTATGTAATGCGCCGGGAAATATTCTCAGGGCTTACTTTGGGTGCGATCCTGGGCACTATAGGGTTTATCCGCATAGCGATATGGCAACAACTGGGCTTTTATAATTATGGTGAGCATTTCAACTGGGTACTTGTGGCGCTTACAGTTTCTTTCTCGCTGATAGGAATAGTGATGTGGGGCACACTGAGCGGGTCTATGATACCAATTCTGCTCAAAAGGCTGAAACTGGACCCGGCAACTTCATCGGCGCCATTTGTGGCTACGCTGGTGGATGTGACGGGGCTGATCATTTATTTTAGTGTGGCCGCGATGATGCTGCACCTGTAGTAACATCCCCCTAACCCCCTTCGCCCACGCACATTCCATCACGCAAGGGGGAATTTCTCTCAAGATACCTTGGCTATCTATTTCGGCTAAAGCCATTTTCATCTTATCTTTCATCCCCCGGCCTGAAGGCCGGGGCAATTAAACACATTATATATTAAAGCTCTGACTAGTAATAAAATCTGAAATTATTGCAAAACAACAGCGCATGTGATGCTGCACCTGCAAAAACATCCCCCTAACCCCCTTCGCCCATGCACATTCTATCGCGCAAGGGGGAATTTCTCTCAAGATACCTTGGCTATCTATTTCGGCTAAAGCAATTTTCATCTTATCTTTCATCCCCCGGCCTGAAGGCCGGGGCAATTAAACACATTATATATTAAAGCTCTGACTAGTAATAAAATCTGAAATTATTGCAAAACAACAGCACATATGATGATGCGGGCCGGGAGAGCGGCTGGTTAAATACCCCGAAGGTATTTGGCATTTTATGGGTGCTGATGTTTGTGCTTTATTTCCCTGCGGCAAAGGCGGGTTTTGTAACAGACTTCACCGGTTGGCTTGACCAAGTGAGGAACCACGGTTTTTGGGAATATATAAACAGGAGCAATTTTAAGGTCACCAGCCTGTACCAGATGACGCAATTCAACACTTATATTTTCTACAAACTCTTTGGCATACATGCATGGCTGTGGCACCTGCTGTTCATTACCCTGCACGTGACCAATTGCTGCCTGCTGTTTACTTTATGCTCGCGGTTACTTTATGATGCTGGCGTAAAGAACGGCAAGACCATTGCTTTTACAGGTGTGTTGCTGTTCTGCGTTTCTCCTTATATCTCCGAGGTCATTGTGTGGGAGCCGTCCTTCCATTTTTTACAGGGGTTATTATTTATACTGCTCATACTGGTTTGGGTGCAACAGTACATGCACACTACCAACAAGAAGTACGCATGGTGTGCCGGTATTGTTTATTTATTATCCACGCATACGCTGGAAGTGTTTTATATAACGCCATGGCTGGTGCTTAGTCTTGGGTTGTTTTACCGTTTCAGCCCGATATGCAGGAAAGGAATGTTTCTAAACATATTGTTGCTGTTCGTTTTGCCGGAGCTTGTTATGTTTTGTTTGCGGCTAGTAGAGTTCAGGGTATTATATGGTGGCTGGGTATCGCGGATAGGCACGGATGCTGTTGCCGCAGCGCCACTGACTGGGCTTGGCAAACCGGTAAAATACTTTTTCCACCTGCTTTGCCTCGGCAGGTTTTTCGGGCAGGATACAAAACAGGCTGTGTATAAGTTTTGCGACAGCACCTTATGTATGGATGTGTTTTATAGCATCTCGGCTATTATACTGGTGTACATCGCCACAGGTTTCCGCAACATGGGTGGGAAAGGACGCGTGGCCAGCCTTTTGTTTATTTGGGTATCTGTTACTTTCCTGTTGTTATTGCCATTGTGGTTTGGCGATATTTTGTTGGTGATGTATGACCGTTACACTTATTTTACCTGTGCATTCCTGTACATGATGCTGGCGGTGATCGCTGCTTTTATTACGATGCAATATATCAGGGTGGGGATAATAGCTTTTTATGCGTTGGCCAATCTTCGTTTTGCGATACAGGTGAGCAGGTACTGGGGGAAATCTTACAAAGTAGACTACGGATTGTTGTATAATTTACCCGATGCCGGTAATAAGATCATTGTGCTGCTGAACCTGCCGGAATCTATGCACGGTGTGCCGATGATAGGATCAGAAAAAGAGAGCGAATATAAATTCATGCACAACCTGCTGTTGCCGGGTGAGCAGATCAGCAATACTGTTTATGATGGCCTTTCGTACAACATGCTGACGCCTGATGATGGCGCCCATACTACAGTGCTCAATGACAGTATGGTACGCGTAACCCTGAACCAATGGGGCACATGGTGGTGGTTTGGCGGACAGGGCGGCTTTAGCTACGAGAACGATGATTACAAACTGAACATGATAGATGGCGGCCACATGTATGAGCTGACCATGAAAAAGCCAGCATCGCAATATGAACTGCTGTACCAGGTGGGTGATAAATGGAAAGTGGTGGACATGAGAAAGAAGGGGGTGGATTTGTATTAGGTCAAAAGTGAAAAGGCAAAGCCAAAAGTTTTCCCACATTCGTCTGCATAAATATTCTAGTATAGGTGTCCCACACCTTTGAGGTGTAGGACACCTACTACGCATCACGCTTCTATCGTCACATCGCCATCTACAGGGTGACCTACGCAGGTGAGGATGCTGCCGTGTTTCAGGTCGATATCCATAAGCACTTCGTTGTAGGAAAGCCATACCTTACCTTTTGTGCAACGGGCTGCACAACTGCCACAGCGGCCCACTTCGCAGCTATATGGCAATGGCAGGCCAGCTTTCTTTGCAGCTTGTAATATCGTATCGGGGTAAACAACGGGGAAGGTATATTCTTTGCCACCGTGTTTTACAGTCGCAGTATGTGTGGCTTTATCGGGCGGCTCTATTTTCTTTACTTGCCGGTCATTCGTGTTGAAGTTTTCTTTTCTTATGTGCTCATCGTGTATACCCTGCTCCTCGAGCGTAAGTATAGCCATGCGCATGTATGCAAACGGGCCGCAGATATAGAACAACACTTCTTTTTTGGGTGCAGTAATATATTCATCCAGCAAAACGGGTAGCAATGCCTTGCTGAGACGGGCGCGGGCCAGGTTGAAAGAATTGCTGTATAAAAATTCGACCTTAAAATTGTCCGGAATTTTCTCCACTAACGCCTGCAGCTCATTATAAAACACGACTTCTTCCCGCGACCTGTTGCTGTATATGAGCACGACCTGCAGGCCAGGCCGTGTATGCAGCAATGTTTTTATCAGTGAAAATACAGGCGTGATGCCGATGCCAGCAGCAAAGAAAAAGACTTGCCTGTATTCGCCTATATTTTGCGGAATGGTAAACAGCCCTGTCGCGCCCGTAGTATATAGTTTATCGCCAATAGCGGCCCTGTCAGTGAGCAAGCGGGAGTAGGCGCCATTATCTATGCGCTTTACGGTAAAAGAAAGGGGCTCATTTAGTACAGGGCAAGATGATATGGAGAACGACCGCCGCTCTTCTTTGCCATGATGGGTGAAGGCAAAAGTGATGAACTGGCCGGCGCTATATGGAATAGCGCTGCCATCCTCATACGTGATGGTAAAGGTTTTTACGCCCGGTGTTTCTTCTTTTATGGAAGTGATGATCGCCTGCAAAGTCAAAAATGTAATATGATCAGAGCTATAAAATTAGAATAATACCTGATACCTCTTCAGAATAGGCAAGGCTTATACGCCAATAAATAGCCCTCGTAATTATTCAGTAAATTTACAGCCTAAAAGCTGTTTTGATGCATTTACCTGATTTATACGAGCGGGCTTCGAAGTTTGAGTTTTTGAGTGCGGAAGAGGGTGTTTTCCTGTTTGAGCATGCTCCCCTGAGTGAGTTGATGTACATAGCCAATGAGCTGCGGAAGATACAGGTGCCGCATGGCAAGGTAACATGGCAGATAGACCGTAATGTAAATACCACCAATGTATGTGTAGCCAATTGTAAGTTCTGCAATTTCTATCGCATACCCGGCCACCCGGAAGCTTATATAACAGACATTGAGACCTATAAAAAGAAAATAGAAGAGACCTTTAAATATGGCGGCGACCAGTTGCTGCTGCAGGGTGGCCACCACCCCGACCTTGGCCTTGCTTTTTATGTGGATCTTTTCAAGACACTGAAAGGTTTGTACCCAAACCTGAAGCTGCATGCACTGGGGCCACCGGAAGTAGCGCATATTACGAAGCTTGAAAAAAGTACGCACCACGAGGTGCTTAAAGCGTTGAAAGAAGCAGGTATGGACAGCCTGCCAGGCGCGGGTGCAGAGATACTGAATGACAGGGTACGTAGGCTGGTATCAAACGGCAAATGCGGTGCACAGGAATGGCTGGATGTGATGCGTGAGGCACATAAGCTGGGTCTGACGACGAGTGCTACGATGATGTTCGGGCATGTGGAAACAGTTCTTGAGCGTTTTGAACACCTTGTGAAACTGCGCGAGGTGCAGGCAGAAAAACCTGAAGGCGCAAAGGGCTTTCTTGCTTTCATCCCATGGACTTTTCAGGGTGTGGATACACTGCTGGAGAAGATACGCGGAATAAAAAACATGACTACCCCGGAAGAATATATACGCATGATAGCCCTCAGCCGCATTATGCTACCCAATGTGAAGAACATACAGGCATCATGGCTTACCGTAGGCAAGCCCGTAGCACAGATATGCCTGAATGCAGGCGCCAATGATTTTGGTTCTATAATGATAGAGGAGAATGTGGTAAGCGCCGCAGGCGCACCGCACCGTTTCACCGCCCAGAGCATACAGCAATCTATACGTGATGCAGGTTTTGAGCCACAGCTCCGCAACCAGCAATATGAGTGGCGCAAAATACCGGAAGCTATTGAGGAGCAGGTGATAAATTATTAAACCCCCAACCCCCTGAAGGGGGCTTTACTGGCGGATATCTTTTCATCTTTATAGTTTTTGAGCAAAACTTATTTCCCCTTATTGTTAGATAAATAAAAATGCCCTCAAATTGAGGGCATTTTCAAATTTCCGAATTATCAAATTTTCAAATTAAACCCCTACCATCAGCGGCATAAGCAGCATCAGCAGGTCTTCGTTTTCTACTTTGTCTATGGAGCGGAAGATACCGGCACGTGTGGGGGTGCTCAGCTCTACCTGTATCTCATTACCATCAAGGTTGCCAACCATTTCCACCATCAGCTTGGCGTTGAAGGCAATTTTCATATCCTCACCACTGTACTGGCAGCTCAGCATTTCCTTGCCTTCGTAAGAGAAGTCCACATCCTGAGAGCTTATCTGCAGGGCGTTACCGTTAATATCCAGCACTACCTGGTTAGTGGTTTTGTTAGCGAATATGCTTACACGACGCAGGGCGCTCACAAAGTCGCCGCGGTTTATGGTGAGCTTGTATGGATTGTCTAATGGAATAACTGCTTTGTAATCGGGGAAGCGAGCATCTATAAGGCGGCAACTAAGGTTGAGGCGATCGGTGCTTACAAACAGGTGGCTGCCATTGTAGGCAAGCTGCAATATAGATTCATCGGCTGGTAAAGTAGCACGCAACTGCTGCAGTGGCTTCTTAGGCACTACAAAACCATCCTTTGCTGGGCAGTTTATATCGTTGCGGCGAAACTGTACCAGTCGGTGCGCGTCGGTAGAAACAAAAGTGATGCTCTTGGTGTCCAGCTCAAAATAAACACCGGTCATAGCAGGGCGCAAGGTATCTGCACTTACGGCAAACAGTGTTTTATTGATACACTCCAGGAGCGCTATAGATGGCATTGTAAATGCAGTGGTATCCCCGGGGGCGGGTTCTTTTGGAAAATCATCCGCCTTTTCGCCACCTATGCGGTACTTACCCACATCGCTCGACATTTCTATCGAAAGGTCGCTTTCATTGATATTGAAAGTGATGGGTTGCTCCGGCAGGTTTTTCAGGTAGTCGGTCAGTATTTTTGAAGGGATACATATCCGGCCGTCGCCCTGTGCATCATTCACTTCCATGTGCACACGCATCATGGTTTCCAGGTCGGTGGCTGTAAGTGTAAGCGTATTGCCACGCAATTCAAAAAGGAAATCTTCGAGCACGGATAATACCGTATTAGCGCTGATGACGCCGCTGATCTGCTGCAGATTTTTCAGCAGTGCTGTTGAGGTAACTATAAAACGCATCGGTAATATTGGTTTTGAACCTGCCTACCGGCAGGCAGGCAAAGATATTTTAAATAAATCGGAATTTTTACACGGAATTGGTAATTGGTAATTTGGAATTAGGATTAAGTTCATAAACATCCGTACTGGAGCTATATACGAATTAAGTGTAAAGGATCAATCCCAACTACTAATTCCAAATCCCTAATTCCAATTTATACGTCGTCCTTGGTGGGTTTTCGGGTAATGGCAAGTACAAGAGATATTACTGCAAGCACCGCCAATATATGGATGGTATGCCCTTCATGTTTCCACACTAAAAAGCCCAGCACCCAACCTATGATCAGCAGGATGGCAATAAAGTATAAAAGGTTTCTGAGTATCATCGTTATTATGGGTAAAAATAAGAAATCCATACAGAATTCCTAATTACCAAAAGATCATATACTATAAAAAAGGCTCCTGAATAATCCTACAGCAGCCCCCTCACTTTCTCAATCACCGCCTGTAGACCGCTTACATCCTGCCCGCCTGCCGTAGCGAGGCTTTTCTGGCCGCCGCCGCCGCCTTTTATTAGTGGTGCTACGTGTTCTTTTATGATCTTCCCGGCATCGAGGCCCTTTGCCGCAGTTACCTTTTCATCCACACCTACTGCCACAAATGGTTTGCCATCTATATTTGCACAAAGCACGATAACGTGGTCGTTAAGGTGCGATTTCAGGTCGGTGCACAGACGCTTCAATGCATCGGCAGAGCTCACAGATACCATTTGCCCAACAAATGTTACCTGGTTTATGATCTCGTCCTTAGTAAGGAGCTCATTGCGCACCCCCACCAGCATGCGGCTTTCCATATTTTCCACATGCTTTTCCAGTTGCGACCTTTCTTCCTGCAACTTTTCTATTGCCTTGAGCGGGTCTTTTGCATTTTTCAGTTGCGCAGATATGCTGGCAATAAGCTGCAACTGTTCATTGATAAAATGCTCGGCAGCCTTGCCGCTCACCGCTTCCATACGGCGCACACCAGCCGCTACTGCCGCCTCACTCGTTATCTTGAAAAACCCAAGCTGGCCTGTAGCACCAACATGCGTACCACCGCAAAGCTCTATGGAATATGCGGGGTCCATTATTACCACACGCACTATGTTCCCGTATTTTTCCCCAAACAAAGCCATCGCGCCGAGCGCTACTGCTTCGTCCTTGGCCATTTCCTTTATTACAACCGGTATGTTCTCGCGAATCTTTTCATTTACTATTGTTTCTATACGCGCTATTTCTTCGTCGCTCACTTTCGCAAAATGAGAAAAGTCGAAACGGAGATGCTCTTCATTTACCAACGAGCCTTTCTGTGCCACATGTGTCCCGAGCACATCACGCAGGGCAGCGTGTAAAAGATGCGTAGCACTATGGTGCACCGCTGTGGAAACTCTTTTTACCCTATCCACCTTTGCATGAACAGGTGCGCTGATGTTCTCCGGTAGTACTTCTGCAAAATGAATAGTAAGGCCGTCTTCCTTCTTGGTATCTACTATCTGTATGCTTTCGTTAGGGAAAATAAATTCACCTGTATCCCCTACCTGGCCACCGCTTTCGGCATAGAAAGGCGTGGTATCCAGCACCAGCTGGTAAGATTCTTTGCCTTTGGCCGTTACCTTACGAAACTTCAATACAGATGCTTCTGCTTCCAGGCTGTCGTAGCCAACAAACTTTGTAGCAGGGCCTTCTTTTACGATCACCCAATCCTGCGTATCAAGAGCCGTGGCTGCACGGCTGCGGCTTTTCTGTTCCTGTAACGACTTATCAAAAGCAGCTTCATCCACATGCAGGCCATTCTCACTGCCTATCAACCTTGTAAGGTCTATAGGGAAACCGAAAGTATCATAAAGCTCAAAAGCTGCTTTGCCATCTATGGTTTGTGTATTCCTACTCCTTGTTTCGGTGATGATGTCATCTATCTTTTTCAGTCCTTTATCAAGTGTACGAAGGAACGATTCTTCTTCTTCCTTTACTACACGGCTCACCAGGTCTATCTGCTTGTGCAGCTCGGGAAATACATCTTCAAACTGCTTAGCCAATACCGGCATCAGGCGGTATAATAATGGTTGCTTGTGATCGAGATAAGAATAATAGTAACGTACTGCACGGCGCAGTATGCGGCGTATCACGTATCCGGCGCCTGTGTTAGATGGTAACTGGCCGTCGGCAATGGTAAAACCTATAGCACGGATATGATCAGATAATACGCGGAACGCAACGTCTTTTTTGCTATCGGTATAGGTATACTTTCTACCGGTCATATGCTCTATGTGCGATATAGTGCCGGTAAATAAATCAGTGTCGTAATTGCTTTGTTTTCCTTGAAGTACACGCACCAACCGCTCCAGCCCCATTCCGGTATCCACATGCTTTGCCGGCAGCGGTACCAGTGTGCCGTCCTTCTGGCGGTTATACTGCATGAATACATTGTTCCATATCTCTATCACCTGCGGATGGTCGGCGTTTACCAGGGTTTTACCATCTACCTGTTTTTTCTCTTCATCTGTTCTGCAGTCTACATGTATCTCAGAGCACGGGCCGCATGGGCCGGTATCGCCCATTTCCCAGAAGTTGTCTTTTTTATTACCCAGCAATATGCGATCTTCTGCTACATGTTGTTTCCAGAAATTGTATGCCTCATCATCTTTAGGAAGGTTTTCAGCAGCATCGCCCTGGAAAACGGTTACGTACAGTTTATCTTTTGATATACCGTATACCTCTGTAAGCAATTCCCAGCTCCATGCAATGGCTTCTTCCTTGAAATAATCGCCAAAGCTCCAGTTGCCCAGCATCTCGAACATAGTATGGTGATACGTGTCCACGCCCACTTCTTCCAGGTCATTGTGCTTACCGCTTACACGCAGGCATTTCTGCGTATCCGCAATACGTGTATGATCAGGGGCTCTGTTCCCCAGGAAATAATCCTTGAACTGGTTCATGCCCGCATTGGTAAACAACAGGGTAGGGTCATTTTTTATAACTATAGGCGCAGATGGCACTACTTCATGCCCTTTGCTGCAAAAAAAATCTAAAAACTGCTTGCGTATCTCGTTTGCGGATTGCATTGTATAATAAGTAATAATGTGGCTGCAAAACTAATGTAAAAGGGGAAAGATTGGGAAAGATATTGAGGAAAGGGCTTAGACCATACATTTGTTTTTAAAGCTCATTATTCCATTTAGGCAAACAGCCATGAATATCTAAATAAATTGAAAGCAATCTATTCTCCAACACTCTTGGGCAGTCTTGATATTCTTCATTGTGTGTAGCATACCAATAAATATCTAATGCTTCGATATTTTCCAACAACATTTGATTGGGCCATGAAATTCTTCTTTCAGTCTTACCAAATTGATGTCCATTAACTATTCTATCTTTTATCCCCCCAAGACCTGTTTTACGAATGAACATTGAACTATCTTTTTCAATTTTCCCAGATCGTCCAATATATACTAATTCAATTTTCCCTTTTCTCAGCGCATAGACTATATAAATCCCGCTTTTATCACATGGAGCATTACAGACCTCTTTTAAATTCAGCAACGGCTTGAAGAAGAAGTGGTCATTTTCTTTATACTTTGTTAACTCATCAAACATAGATAATTTATATTTTCCCGAATTTACAAAAACCTGCCTTTATATTCGCTTCGCGAGTATAGTCATTCATAACATTCGATACCTCCGGCATCGGTTTATAATCTTTACTTTTCTATAGACATTTGATGCCGTCGGCATCAGTGACAAACATTCTCTACATATCCCTTCTACTCATCTCGGCCAGGCTTATCACTTCTATCCCATTGCTCCTTTTTTGCTGCTCATCGCCGGTGTATATAAGGTAGCCTTTTTTCATTCCGCTCAGGGCATTCCAGTAAAGCAGATTTTTAAAAAATTCATTGTTTATTGTCTTGCCGGCTTTTATTTCTACGGGTACCAGTGTATCTCCGTTATCAATGATAATATCCACCTCGTGGCCTGTTTTATCCCGCCAGTAGTAGAGGTTTACCGGGTTTCCGTTGTTGGTTCTTTTCTTTACCAGTTCCGTAACCACAAGGCACTCAAACAGGCTGCCCCGCACCGGGTGGTTTGTCAATTGCGTCTCGGTTGTTATGCCTAATAAAGAACACACAAGACCGGTATCATAAAAGTATATTTTGGGGCGTTTTACAATGGTTTTATTGAAATTTTTATAGTGCGGCCTTAACAGGTAAATGATAAAGCTGCTTTCCAGTATACCTATCCACGATTGAATGGTCTTTGTATCCACCCCTGTTTCCACAGCCAGTGAAGCGAGGTTTAGCTCCTGCCCGGTTCTGCCCGCAAGCAGGCGCATAAAGCGTTCAAAAACGATAAGGTCAGTTATGTTTTTTATTTGCCTTACATCCCTGTCCACATATGTACGGATGTAATTAGGATACCAATCCTGCGGCGGAATGCGCTGATCATATACAGGCGGGTATAAGCCCTTAAAAATAATACTGTTTTCTCCCGGCATTTTATGCCCATCGGAGTACAGCTCTTCTATACTGAAAGGCAACAGGTTGATATAAGCAACCCTGCCCGCAAGGCTTTGCGCTATGTTTTGCTGTAACAGGAAATTGTTAGAACCGGTGAGAATAAATTGCCCCGGCGCCTTCTTGTTATCTGTTATTTCCTGCAGGTAGGAAAATACTTCCGGTGTGCGCTGCACTTCATCCAGTATAGCGCCATCTTTATACTCGTTTAAAAAACCACGCGTATCTTCTATCGCAAACCTTCTTGTATCCGGGTTTTCCAGAGATACATAAGGCTTATGTTTAAAGATGTCTTTAACCAATGTAGTTTTGCCCGATTGTCTCGGGCCTGTCACCGCAATTAATTTGAACCGGCTGGCCAGTTTCTTAATTTTTTCGGTGGCTACACGCTTTTTCATAACACAAATGTACAGCATATATTTGGAAAAATATGGAATCAGACTCCATATTTTTCCATACACATGATATAATATTAGCGTGTATTATCGCTTAAAAGTCCTATCCGTCATTTTATGTAGCTTGCACCCAAAATCAGCAGTATACCGGATGCATAGCCACGATCATGATCACAGTCACGGGGACCATAACCATGGTCACAGCCACAGTCATGGTCATGCGGGGCATCACCATCATCATGTGAGCGCAGCTGATGCCGCCAACAAGGCCTTTATATTCGGTATAATACTTAATAGTGCCTACGTAGTGATACAGGCCATAGCTGGCTTCATGACCCACTCTATGGCATTGCTGTCTGATGCAGGGCACAACCTGAGCGATGTTGCCGCCCTAGCCCTGTCGCTTATCGCCTTTAAACTGGCCAAAGTGAAACCGACAGAGACGTTTACTTACGGCTATAAAAAAACCACTATTCTCGCTGCGCTTACAAATGCCGTTGTATTGTTTATCGCCATTGGTATGCTGGGCTACGAATCCGTAAACCGTTTGCTTCACCCCCGGCATGATATAGATGGCGGTGTTGTAGCTATTGTGGCAGGTATAGGAATAGCTATAAACCTGGCCTCGGCTTTTCTGTTCTTCCGGAATAAGGAACATGACCTGAATACAAAGGGCGCTTACCTGCACCTGCTTACCGATGCGCTGGTATCTCTGGGTGTAGTAGTATCAGGCTTGATCATCAAATTCACCGGCTGGTTCTGGCTGGATGGCGCCGTGAGTATTGTGGTGCTTGTAGTGATACTGATAGGCACCTGGTCGCTGCTCACCGCCAGCCTAAGGCTCTCTATGGATGCCGTACCGGACGACATAGAAATGAGCAAAATAGAAGAGGTGATAAAGAAGGTAAAGGGTGTTGAAAATATACATCATATGCACATCTGGGCGATGAGTACCACGGAAAACGCGCTAACCACCCACCTGGTATTGAATGAGAAGCTCAGCTTTGATGAAAAGATGAAAGTGGTGCATCATATAAAACATGAATTGCAGCACCAGAATATACAGCATGCTACCATAGAACTGGAATCGGCGGCGATACCTTGTAAGGACGAAGATTGCTAAGTCTGAACCTTGATAAAGGATTAAAGAATTACCCTGATCCTTAACATAAAAAAGCCCGGAATATACATTCCGGGCTTTCCTTTTAAATATGGTTGATTAAGGTGCGATAGCGTATGTTATGTTACATTTTTCGGCTTCGTCTGTCCTGATAAGCGTTAGGTGGTTTGTTTCCACCATGGGCACCATGTATTTAGCGGTAGCGCCTGTTTTGCTTTTCTTCAGGGTCATGATCACATTTCCCACTTCATCGTTAGTAAGCGTATAAGTACCTGTTTCTTTTGGGTTGTCACGCATATCCTTATAGGTTTTTACGTAAGTACCGTAGTTGATATTATTACCGTTGGTAGCTGTAAGCTTCAATTCAGAAAAGAAATGGATATACTGGCCTTCAGAACCTATCTTATCCGGGCACTTCATGGCTACAAAGCACCAGTTCTTATCCAGCAGTTCATACCTGTTGATAGGCTGTGTATTTGGTACCGGTGTATTAGTTTGCGCGAAAACGCTTGCAGGTAATGCCATCAGGCACACCAGAAGTATCTTTTTTAGCGATTTTGTCATCATAAAAATTATTTCTTCGGGTAAAAGTAATAAAACCTGTGATTAATTTAAGAATAGCTACGCAAAATAATCAATAATCTTTAAGTATGCTAAAAACGGCATGAAAAGATGTAAAAGAAAAACCCCCCGGCAGAGCCGAGGGGTTTGGAAATGATATTAAAAGCAATATATAATGTTAGATAACCTTAACATTAGTAGCATTTAAACCTTTTTTACCATTCTGAACTTCGAAAGTTACCTTATCGTTCTCACGGATTTCATCCATAAGACCTGATACGTGTACGAAGATGTCTTGTCCGCCGTTTGACGGAGAAATGAAACCAAATCCTTTAGTTTCATTGAAAAATTTTACTGTTCCTTCTTGCATTGTTGTTTAAATAAATTGATTAAGAAAGCACAAAGGTACGGAAAATATTTTATAAACCTAAATAGGTCTGTTAAATAATGGATAACATTATTCTTCCTCGTTACTGAGGGTCTCCACTTTTGAGCCGAAGAAATTAAGAAACAAGACAATGAAGGCCACAACCATTACTGCTTGTATGCAAACCATTAACTGCCCTGTGTGGGTAACCGGGTGCATATCGCCGTAACCTATGGTAGTAGAGGTAACAATGCTGAAGTATATATAATCCATTACATTCATTGGCTTATCGCCCAGTAAATGCATACCTGCATAGATAACTGCAAAGCATAATGATATTTCCATATAATTTAGGAACAGCATCAGTATGTTACGCCTGTAAGAGCGTGGCTTTACAAACATATCAGACACAAAAATCAGCGATGCCACATAGCATATGGTTTCCATGAGCAAATAGCACGAAATAAGAACGGTGACGGTGTATTTGTACAGGCCGGATAGAAGGAAAAAAACGGGTAGCAGCGTTTTAAACAAAACAAAAAACTCAACGGCAACATTCCTTTTCACCACCCCAAACCTGCCAAAAACCTGCCGGATATGGATACCCGGGAAAATAATCTGTATAGAAACAAGGAATAACCTGAGTATCTTTTCAAACCCTATATCATGATGCTTTTCATTATTCCATATCCTCACAAGGTTTACCCTGTACCTATAGTATGCTGTAGCCCTGAGCGGCTTATTATACTCCGGCTTACCGAAAAACAGCTTGTAGAGGATGTGCTTCATAACAATAATAAAGATCTTTAGGGAAGCCGGGTAGTGCGCATATAAAAATAGCTTTTTCTTTTCAAAAGGGAAACGATATACCTATATTAAACTTATAGATGATCCTTTGGTCTTAAAAACATAAACTTATAATTATGGCAAATAAACTATTTATCTTTTTCGGCCTCTTGTTTATTATTTTGACTCAAGCGACAGTCGGCCATTGTGCATTTGTGATGCATAGCCCTATAACAAACACCCCGCAAGCTGCTGTACAAGAAGTAGCTTTTTTCGCACCACATGGCCATTGCAGCCATTCTTATCATTACCACCATTATCACAATGATCATTTTCTTACCAGTTTTTTCCGTGAAAAAGATAAAAACTGGGCAAGCTGGTCAATGTTTTTTGATTATTTCCTGATAGGGCCTGCCGGTACCGTTTGCGGTGCTGTAGGTCTTATGCGGCATAACCAGGGTGCTGCCTTGGGCATGACGATCGGCATTATTGAAACAACAGTGGAAGCAGCCTGTATCGCCATGTAACAGCGGATGAACACATAACATATATAGTTCCATCGCGTTTGCAGGCTTCGCGGATTGCTATCACAAAGTGTTTTTCGTACATTTGCAGCCATTTTTATGTCTGCTCTCAAATTTTACCCGTTAAAGGTTAAAGATGTGCGGCCCGAAACGGCTGATTGTGTATCCGTATCACTGGAAATACCCACTGAGCTGTCGGATAAGTTTCAATTTGCGCCTGGGCAGTACCTTACTTTCCGCCGCCATTTTGACGATGCAGAAGTGCGCCGCTCCTATTCCATCTGCTCCAGCCCTAAAGACGGGGAGTTGCGTGTAGCTATTAAAAGAGTCGAACAAGGCAAATTTTCGACCTACGCCCACGGTGCACTGAAAACCGGAGATGTGCTGGACGTGATGCCCCCAATGGGTAATTTCACCGCCAAGAAAACAGAGGCAAAACATAAAGAATACCTGGCATTTGCTGCCGGAAGCGGTATCACTCCCATAATGAGCATCATGAAAACGGTGCTGGAAGATGAGCCTAACAGCAGTTTTACACTCGTATATGGCAACCGCTCAAAAAACTCTATTATATTCAGGGAAGCCATAGAAGCGCTGAAAAACAAGTATATGCTGCGCCTGAGGGTGTATCATATCCTGAGTCGCGAGTATATGGATATACCATTGTTCAGCGGGCGCATAGACGCCGAAAAATGCGCTGAATTCTGCAAAACACTCATTGATATCAACACAATAGACGAGGCCTTCATCTGCGGACCGGAAGAAATGATACTTTCTGTGCGCCAGAAACTGATAGACCTCGGTATGCCATCAGCGCATGTACATATTGAATTGTTTACCTCTCCAGACCAGCCAAAGGCCTCGCACGAAAAATGGGCAGCCAGTCATAAAAATACCAACGGCCCATCAAGCAAGGTGAGCATCACACTTGACGGTACCACTTTTGACATGGATGTGCCTTTTAACGGCGAAAGCATACTGGATGCCGCTTTAAAAGCAGGCGCAGACCTACCTTATGCCTGCAAGGGCGGCGTATGCTGCACCTGCCGTGCCCTGGTAACCGAGGGTGAAGTAGAAATGGAAGTAAACTACGCCCTGGAACACCATGAAGTGGAAAAAGGTTATGTACTTACCTGCCAGTCTCACCCACGCACCGAAAGGGTAGTGATAGATTTTGATGCCCGCTAGGATCAGAATTAATCGGATTATAGAATCAGCAGAATTTATTTGCGTTGTTTTAAAAAATCAAAGTTTCTACTATTATGTGTAACTCCGATAATAACAATGCGCTTTAGCTCTTCATTTATGTAAAAATGTATTGAGTATGGGAATATATCGGGATGGGCAATTCTATTTTTCCGGTAACGGATAGCATGAACATGCGGATTCGTTTTTAATCTTACTATTGCTTTCCTAATGTCTTCTGCAAATCGTTTTTCAAGTCCTTTTTGCTGGTTATGATACCAAATTTTCGCTTCGTTGATGTCGTTTGCAACTTCTTTGAAATAAGCTAGCCGGTATGACATAGATCATTCAATTTCTTTGTCCAATTCCTTAAATAAACCATCTATATCCATGATAGATGCGGGATCATTTTCTATAGCTTTTAACCTTCTGTCTATCATATCCTTTTGCCATTGCGGCAAATCGCCCTCAAGATCATCTACATCCGGATATTTATTTTTAATTTTTTTCCAGTCATCAATAGATATCTGTACCGCAATCGTTTCACCCGCGCTATCTGAAAGATAATTTACCGACATAAAAAACTAATTTAAGTGTATCACAAAATCACTATAAAGTTACAAAAACATATTGTATTACAATTCATCTTTAGAATCGCTTCCCTTTACTTCCGGTTCTTCGAGAAAGAATATTGAAACCGGGCGATGCCGGAATAATATTTACAATAATAAAAATACAATGAGTATTAATCTGAATACAGTTATTTTTGTTTTATGAGTTTATTGCGCAAAGCTGCACTGGCTACGCTGGGTATTTTTTTTATTGCTGTAAATGTTTTCGCACAAAAAAGCAAGCCAAAACAAGTAGAGAATACTGCTGCCAAAAATCATTGGGTAGACAGCGTATACGATAAACTCACACAAGAAGAAAAGATAGGACAGCTTTTTATGGTAGCCGCATATTCAGGCGGCAAAAATTATAACGAAGACCAGGTAACTAAACTTCTGACGGAACACCAGGTAGGCGGTCTTATTTTTATGCAGGGCGGCCCTATACGGCAGGCTATGCTTACCAACCGATACCAGCACCTGGCACAAACACCCCTGCTCATTGCCATGGATGCGGAATGGGGCATTGGCATGCGCTTAGACAGTTTAAAGAATTTCCCGCGCGAAATGATGCTGGGCGCTACACACGATACGGAACTGGTATACCGAATAGCATCTGCAATAGCGCTCCAGTGTAAAAGGCTCGGAGTGAATATTGATTTTGCACCTGATGTAGATGTGAACAATAATGCCGCTAATCCTGTTATCAATTCACGTTCATTTGGTGAGGATAAAGTATGGGTATCTCGCCTTGGGATAGCCTTTATGCGCGGGCTGCAGAAGAATGGCGTTATTGCCTGTGCAAAGCATTTTCCCGGCCATGGCAATACCAGCGTGGATTCGCATAAAGACCTGCCATTGGTGCCGAGAACATTGGCCCAACTGGACTCGATAGAGCTTTACCCTTTTAAACAAATGATAGCGGCAGGTGTGAAAAGTGTAATGGTGGCGCACCTGGAAGTACCTGCTTTAGATACTACCGCTCATGTGCCTACCACGCTCTCTAAAAATGCAGTTACCGGGCTGCTGAAAGAAACACTCGGCTTTAAAGGGCTCATATTTACCGATGCGCTGAATATGCAGGGCGTTACCAAATACTTCCCTGCCGGCGATGCCGATCTGCGGGCGTTTGAGGCGGGTAACGATGTGTTACTGTTCCCGCAAGATGTACCTGCTGCGATTGGAAAAATAAAGAATGCTATTGACAGCAATATCATCCCCAAATCTGCACTGGAAACAAGCGTGAAAAAAATACTGGCTGCAAAGTATGATGCAGGCCTGCAAACGTGGCAGGATATAGATACTGCCCATATCACCGCCGACCTGAATAAATTCGTTGACACCTTCCGCACACTTACCGCAAAAGCTGCAATAACACTGGTGAAAGATGACAACCAGGTGCTGAAAAAGATCAACGAAAACATGCGTATCGGCTACGTGGGTGTGAACGCCAATACATCTACTCCTTTGTATGAAAGCCTGAACGATGAATTCAATAATATCAAAGCGCAGTGGCTCCCTAAAGGAAGCCCTGCAGACAGCGCTATAAAAATTCTGGATGACCTACAGAAATACAGTGTGACCATAATTGCCGTTCAGAACCTCAGTTTTTCACCTGCCAATAATTACGGCCTGAGCGATGAACAGATAAATTTCCTGCAAATGGCCGGCTGCCGGAACAATGTGCTGGTAGTACTACTCGGCAACGCATACGCCATGCAATACTTCTGCGGCGCCGGGTCTGTAATGGTAAGCTATGAAGACGATACACTTACCGAAAGGGCTGTAGCAAGCATGCTGCTGAAAAGAACAAAAGCAAAAGGAAAACTCCCGGTAACAGCATGTGTGAACGGGCAAAGTATATGTCCTGCTCCTGTAAGATCATCGGTAGTAGTAAAAGAGCCTTCTAACGAACTGAAGAAAGTTTTCTTTCCTGCTGATGCCGGGGTTGTGGAGCAAACGGCGCTGGATAGGCTGGATATCTTTATGGCCCGTAACATTGCCGATGGTGTGTTCCCTGGCTGCAGGGTACTTGCTGCGCACAACGGCAAAGTATTTTATGATAAGGCTTTCGGCTATACGCGCTACGATAAACAGCATCCGGTAGATACGAATACCCTGTATGATATGGCATCCTGCACAAAGGTGCTGGCGACAACACTGGCTGTGATGCGCCTGTACGAACTTGGTAAACTGGACCTCGATAAAACTATAGGCGACTACCTGCCACAAGCGAAAGGAACCAATAAAGCCGGGCTGCACATAAGGGATATACTGCTGCACCAGGCAGGCCTGAGAGGATGGATACCTTTTTATAAAGAAACAGTAGACGATGATGGTAAGCTGAAAAGTGACCTGTTCCGGAAAACACCTTCAGAAAATTTTGGTATACATGTAGCCGAAGGCGTGTACCTGCGCAATGATTACATAGATACTATGTGGAGCCGTATATACGCCAGCCCGCTGGATAATGCGGGTAAGATGGTGTACAGCGATCTTGATTATTATTTTCTTGCAGCCATTGTGCGCCAGGTAACAGGGCAGACAATAGATAA
This sequence comes from uncultured Bacteroidota bacterium, assembly GCA_903821975.1. GTDB lineage: Bacteria > Bacteroidota > Bacteroidia > Chitinophagales > Chitinophagaceae > Nemorincola. Next base: position 43,717 of record CAIJNJ010000021.1, on the reverse strand, counting down.
ATACGCTGATGAAGAATTTTATAAACCTATGGGGCTGAAACGTATCACCTACAATCCGCTCAACAAGTTTGATACACTGCAGATAGCCCCGACTGAGCTGGAAACAACTTTCCGCAGCCAGTTGCTGGTGGGCTATGTACATGATCCGGGAGCTGCTTTGCTGGGTGGTGTAGGCGGGCACGCAGGTTTATTTGCCACCGCGCATGACGTTGGTGCTATTTTCCAGATGTTGCTGAATAAAGGTGTGTATGGCAATAAGCGTTATTTCAAAGCTGCGACCGTTGATCTCTTTACTGCGTATAATAGTAAGATCAGCCACCGCGGACTGGGGTTTGATAAGCCGCTTACAGACGAAGATAATGGGGGCCCGGCCGGCGACAGGTGCAGCGGATTTGCCTTTGGCCACCAGGGATTTACGGGTACCTGCGTTTGGGCAGATCCTGCAACTGGGATCGTATTCGTGTTTTTATCTAACCGGGTATACCCTTCCGGGGCCAATGTGAAGATCAACAAGCTAAATGTGCGCACAACGTCTCAGGATTATATCTATGAAGCTTTAGGCGTACCTGTGGACCACAACCGGGAGACGATTTATAAAACAGAGGTGAATCCGTAAACCCCTGTCCCCCTAAAGGGGAACTATTAATTTAGCTTTTGGTCAAATTTTCAACTGTTGATATATCTAGCTATCTGAGTGATTTTTAATACAAGGTGAGGTTTGCAAAAGTCAACAATGGTAAAGAAGTGTTAAAAAGGAGTGCATCCCCCTTTTTATAACCCCTGCCAAGTAGCGCCATATAGGCATAGTTTCGTTCTTTTACAGATATTTTGGTTTGCCCGGATAGGCAAATCTTTTCATACACACACACTTATGAAATATTTTTTCATCACAATTATATTATTTCTATGTTCTCTGCAGCAAAGCACGGGACAAACATATTCTATCAAGGGTTCGGTAACGGATACGTTGAATAACTCCCAGTTGCAAAAGGCATCGGTAGTTCTTATCCGCACAAGCGACTCAGTGATACAATGTTTTACACGCACCAAAAATGACGGTAGCTTTGAACTGACAGTACCTGCCCAGGGAAAATATATATTGAAGGTCACTTTCCCAAGTTTCGCTGATTACATGGACGTTATCAACATCAAGAAAAGCACTACAAATTATGGTGTAATACCTATGGTATCGAAAGAGCACCTGCTGAAGGAATTCGTGCTTACACAGCAGATAGCCGCGATAAAGATAAAGGGAGACACTACGGAGTATATGGCTGATAGCTTCAAGGTAAAAGAAAATGCTACCGTAGAAGACCTGCTGAAAAGATTGCCGGGGATACAGGTGGACAAGAACGGCCAAATAACTGCGCAGGGCGAAACCGTACAAAAGATACTGGTGGATGGGGAAGAGTTCTTCTCTGATGATCCGAAAGTAGTGACACAGGGGCTGCAGGCAAATGCCGTGGAAAAAGTACAGGTGTATGATAAGAAAAGTGACCAGACTGAATTTACAGGAATAGATGACGGGCAAAAAACAAAGACCATTAACCTGGAACTGAAAGAAGATAAAAAGAAAGGCTACTTCGGTAAGATAGATGCGGGTGGCGGTACTGATGGTTATTTCCAGGACCAGGGAATGATCAATTCTTTCAAAGCAAAAATGCAGGCATCGGCATTTGGTATCATGTCCAATACCGATAAAGTAGGGCTGGGTTGGCAGGATAACAACAGCTTCAGCAGTGGCAGCGGTGTAACAGAGATCACTGATGAAGGACAGGTAACCATCACATCAAACAACAGTGCTGAGGATCTGGCCGGATGGGACGGGAAATATAATGGCGAAGGCCTTCCGAAAGTATGGACCGGTGGTGTGCACTTCGCTGATAAATGGGAGGACGACAAACAACACTTTGCGGGCAATTACCGCTACGCACTGCAGGATGTGGAGATACAAGGCAATACCGTTACCCAGAACCCTTTGCCTAACGATTCTGAAAGCGTTACGCACCAATACAAAAACCAGTTCAGCCGCGGTGACCGTAATGGCCTCGATGCCATGTACGAATGGAAAATAGACTCCATGACCTCTATGAAACTTACTGCAACAGCGGGTGAAAAGAACACGGATATATTCACCCAGTACACCAGCGCCACGCTCGCACAAAACATAGACACCTCCAATACAAACGCAAGAACCATAAGAAGCAATGCGAATGCTGATTTTGTAAATGCAGATCTTTTGATCAGGAGAAAATTTGCAAAGAAAGGTCGCACTTTATCGCTCGACATAAAGGAGAATTATAAAGACTCAAAAAGTGACGGCCACCTTAATTCCATTACTAACCTGTACCTGGCAGATACTGCTGTATTCAGGGACACTATAAACCAACGCAAGACCAGCAATACAAGCACACTGGCCTTTGCTGCAAAAGCTACCTATACAGAGCCTTTGTCTAAGATCTCATACCTGGAACTTGACTATGGAGTTACAGTTAATAACAGCAAAGCGGCAAACTATTCATACGATAGCAGCGCGCCCGGTCTGTATAATAACCTGGACCTGCTGAACAGCAGTAATTATACCTATAACATACTCACCAATACCGGTGGCGCAGCATTGCGGTTTATACTGAATAAGCAGGTGAATTTTTCATTTGGCAGTGATGTATCCAATTCAACATACAACCAGTCGGACGCCCTGCGGCCAGACTCTTCGGCACGTAAATATGCATACCTGAATTTCTTCCCGAAGGCTACCTTCATTTATTCTTTAGGCCGCGAAACAAGTCTGCGATTCAACTACCTTGGCAGCACCACACAGCCTACAATAGACCAGGTATCGCCGCTGCACCAGAACAGCGACCCGCTGAATATCCTGATAGGAAATGCCAACCTTAAACAACAATTCACTAATGCATTTACCCTGCGCTTCAATAATTTTAAGATCCTGTCCCAGCGTTACTTCTTTGCCAGCGCCAGCTTCAATACTATTAGCGATGCCATAAGCACGAACACCTCCAATATAGAGGGTATACGCACCACGCAATATGTAAATGTGAATGGCAACTATAACGCCTTTGCGTATGTGGGTTATGGTTTCAAACTGAAGAAGACAGACCTGCAAATAGGCGCCCACGTGAATACAGGTGTGAACCACATAAACAGTTATATCAACGATACGCTTAACCACAGCAATAATAACACGTACACTTTCACTCTTGACCTGGAATACTACAAGGATAAGAAATTCAATATCGAGTTTAACCCGTCTGTTACCTACAACGACAACAGGTCTACAATAACAACCTATGCCACCAGCTATTGGACCAGCAGCAACGAACTGACAGCATCTGTGCAGCTACCCGCTAAATTTGAGATAGGCACCACCGGTACATGGTTCCTTCGCCAGCAAACCACCTTGTTTTATAAGGACAATAATGTGATCCTCTGGAATGCTTATGTAAGCAAGAAGTTCCTGAAAAAAAGCAACCTCGAATTACGGGCTTCTGTGAATGACATTCTCAACCAGAACATTGGCTATAACAGGAGCGCGCAGGCAGGCATCATTACCGAAGAAACCTATAATACGATACGCCGTTATGGCATGCTGAGCCTGGTATGGAATTTTACACATACCCCGGCTGGCGCACCACCACCGGCAGGGGGAATGATGATGATGAGAAGATAAACTTGTGAAAAATTCCAAAATGGAAAAACCAAATTCCAAAATGGCCTTGGTTTATAAAGATGAAAGAAAAATAATAGTATGAAACGACATTTTTTAACGATAAGCATTATTCTTTGCGCAGTGGCTGCAAATGCGCAGTTTACCACGGCCGGGAAAATTGAGTATGAGCGCAAGGTGAACATCTACGCCCAAATGAAAGAGATGGAAGAAGACGGGCCTAATCCCTTCCTGGAACAAATGAAATCGAAGATACCGAAGTTCAACTCTTCGTTTTTTGACCTCGTTTTCGATACGTCACGTAGTATTTACAAACCCGGCAAGGAAGTAGAAGGCAACAATGCCTTTAAAATGTTTGGCGGCGGCCCTGCTACAGCAAATATCGTGATGACCGATTTCACCGCTAAAACCGTTAAGGCTAATAAAAAGGTTTTTGAACAGAAGTTTTTTGTGGAGGATACCATGCGCAATATAGAATGGACGGTAAAGGACGAGATACGCACGATCGCCAATTTTAAATGCCACAAAGCTGTAGCTAAAATATGTGATTCGGTATATGTGGTGGCGTTTTATACAGAAGACATCATAGTAAGCGGCGGCCCTGAAATGTTTGGCGGCCTGCCGGGTATGATCCTGGAACTCGCTATACCCCGCCTGCACACTACCTGGACGGCAGATAAAGTGGAGCTGATCGCCCCTAAAGAAACGGATTTTGTGGTGCCGGATAAGGGAAAGAAGGTTAACGAGAAAGAGCTTTACGAAACCGTACAGGCCAGTTTTAAAGACTGGGGCAAAATGGCACCAAGGAATATCTGGTGGACAGTACTATAATTCAAAAGGGAAAAGGCAAAACCCAAAAGGGAAATACAGGTATTTTCAAATTGCGTAATTTAGCAAAATGAATCTGACTGCTCCATCGCAAATAGCCAACTATATTGCCGGCTCATTGCAGGCCCCTATAAACGGGAAATACATAGATAACATTAACCCTGCTACCGGCGAGGTATACAGCCAAACCCCCGATAGTGATATTAAAGATGTGGAAGAAGCTATAGGTGCGGCACGTGCGGCCTTCCCGCTGTGGAGCACTACACCCATAGAAGAGCGTTTCAAAATACTCAACCATATAGCCCAGCTTATAGACGACAATCTTGATGCATTAGCACTGGCAGAAACAAATGACAATGGCAAGCCGCTATGGCTTAGCAAGCGCGTAGACATCCCACGTGCATCAAGCAATTTCAGGTTTTTCGCAACCGGCATCATGCACTTCAGCACGGACAGCCATAACATGGAAGATAAGGCGATCAACTATACCCTGCGCCAGCCCATAGGTGTTGTGGGTTGTATCTCTCCATGGAACCTGCCACTTTACCTTTTTACATGGAAAATAGCGCCTGCGCTTGCTGCGGGTAATTGCGTGGTGGCCAAACCCAGTGAAGTAACGCCAATGACAGCGTACCTGCTGAGCATAATCTGCCAAAAAGCAGGCTTGCCACCCGGCGTCCTGAACATATTGCATGGCACAGGGCCCGGCTGTGGTTCCGCTATCGTTGCCCATCCCGATATCAAAGCCATATCCTTTACAGGCAGCACGCGCGCTGGCAGGGACATTGCCGCAACTGCCGCGCCCATGTTCAAAAAAATATCGCTGGAGCTGGGCGGGAAGAACCCTAATATCATTTTCGCAGATTGCGACTGGGATAAGATGATGCGCACCACGCTGCAGTCTTCTTTCAGCAACCAGGGCCAGATATGCCTTTGCGGCAGCCGTATACTGGTGGAAGAAAGTATCTATGAGAAATTCAAAACAGAATTTATAGCCCGTGCCAAAAAACTTATAAACGGAGATCCGCTGGATGAAAATACCAAGCAGGGCGCTGTAGTAAGCAAGCTGCATTATGATAAGGTGCTTAGCTGTATAGAACTGGCAAAACAGGAAGGCGGTAAAATATTGCTGGGTGGAAACGCTGTGAAGCTAACCGGCCGCTGTGCAAATGGTTTGTTTATAGAGCCCACTATTATAGAAGGTCTTGGCCCGCACTGCCGTACGAATATGGAAGAGATATTCGGCCCTGTGGTTACAATACAGTCTTTCAGCAATGAAGAAGAAGCACTGATGCTTGCCAATACCAGCGACTATGGCTTGTCTGCCACCATATGGACGCAGGATGTGAGCCGTGCAAACCGCGTGGCTGCACAAGTGCACAGCGGCATCATCTGGGTAAACTGCTGGCTGCTGCGCGACCTGCGTACACCATTCGGCGGCTTTAAGAACAGCGGTATAGGCCGCGAGGGCGGTTGGGATGCATTGCGGTTCTTTACTGAGCCAAAGAACGTGTGTATAGAATTATAGAAACAATACAATGGATAAAAATTTCGTTTAGACAGAACTGCTTTTTCAAAAAGAACAAGGTAATGGGTAATATTTTCAATGATGATTTTAGTGATTTTATTAGCTGCTTCAACAAGCATAAAGTAGTGTACATATATGAAAATTCAGGTAATACAGCAAAAAATTTACGAGATTAGAGGACAAAAAGTAATGCTTGATTTTGATCTGGCAGAACTTTATGAAACTGAAACAAGAATTTTAAATCAAGCTGTTAAACGTAATCTTGCCCGATTCCCCGGTGATTTTATGTTCCAATTAACTGAAAAAGAGTTGACGAATAACTCATCACAATTTGTGATGAGTTCGTCAAAACACCGTGGTGTGAAATACTTACCCTATGCTTTTACTGAACAAGGAGTAGCTATGCTTAGTGGCGTATTAAAAAGTGAAAAAGCAATAAATGTGAACATTGCCATTATGAGAGCATTTGTTTTTATCCGGCAGTATGCCCTTACCCACAAAGACCTGACTGACAAACTAAAAGAAATCGAAACAAAATACGATAAGCAATTCAGGGATGTTTATGAGGCATTGAATTTTTTAATTAATAAAGAACAACAACAAACAGAACCGTCCTCACGTAAAAGAATCGGTTTTAAAAGACAGAATGATATTGAGTAGCTTTTCTTAACACACGAATTTTTAAAATGCTTTTTCATAAAATCCAACCTGCCGACATCTCTTTCTTCAAATCCATTCTTGAGGAAAAATATGTGATGGCAGATAAAGAGAACCTTGACCGTTGCGCCAGCGACCAGACCGAAGACCTGCATTACCTGCCGGAGATAGTGCTGCAACCCGGCAATACTGAGGAGGTAAGCCGCATAGTGAAGTACTGCAACGAAAAGAGGATACCTGTTACCGCGCGCGGCGCCGGTACCGGCCTCAGTGGCGGGGCATTGCCTGTTTTCGGCGGGGCGGTGCTTGACATGAAGCGCTTCAACAAAATACTGGATGTAGATAAGCGGAATTTCCAGGTAACCACCGAGCCGGGCGTCATTACACAAGAGCTGCAGGAACACCTTAAAGCACAGGGATTGTTTTATCCGCCCGATCCCGCTAGTAAGGGCTCGTGTTTTATTGGCGGTAATGTATCTGAGAACAGCGGCGGGCCAAGGGCGGTAAAGTATGGCGTGGTAAAAGATTATGTACTTAACCTGGAAATGGTGTTAGCCAGCGGTGACGTGATATGGACAGGCGCCAATGTGCTCAAGAACGCTACAGGGTATAACCTTACCCAACTGGTAGTGGGCAGTGAAGGCACGTTGGGTATTATTACCAAGATCGTATTACGGCTCATACCCGCAGTAAAACACGACCTGATATTATTAGTGCCATTCCGGTCGGCAGTGGAAGCATGTGCCGCCGTAAACGCCATTTTCCTTGCCGGTTACACACCCTCTGCACTGGAATTTATGGAACGTGATGCACTCGAATGGTCCATGCGATATGTGCAATCTACTGGTGTAAACCTGCCCGATGATATTGCGGCCCATTTGCTCATAGAGGTAGACGGCAACCATATGGAAGAGCTATACCGCGATGCAGAGGCCATTTCACAGATTGTGCAGCAATATGACATTGACGAAATATTATTTGCCGACACCCACGAACAGAAACAAATGCTGTGGACCCTGCGCCGCAAAGTGGGCGAAGCGGTGAAAAGCAATTCCATATACAAAGAAGAAGATACGGTAGTGCCCAGGGCGGAACTTCCGGAGCTGTTGAAGATCATTAAAGAACTTGGCACAGAATTTGGATTTAAATCTGTCTGCTACGGACATGCCGGCGATGGTAACCTGCACGTAAATATTGTAAAAGGAGATATGAGTGATGAGGACTGGAAAACAAAGTTACCGGTAGGCATCCGCAGGCTGTTTAAAGAAGTGGTTCGTATGGGTGGTACCTTATCGGGGGAGCATGGTATAGGGCTGGTACAAAAAGAGTACATGGATATAGCTTTTAACACCGTGCAGATGGACCTGATGCGGCAAATAAAGCAGGTTTTTGATCCCCACGGTATCTTAAACCCCGGTAAAATCCTAATGAATGCCTAAAATAGGGCCAAAGAGCCATTTAATATTAAATTATCCTAACTTCGTAAAGGAAAATTTGACTCCATGAAAAATATCCTGATCGTTTTATTCTTGTGTTTAGGTTTTACCTACGTTTCGGCACAGGATGTGTATACAAGTTCCGGCAAGCCGGGTTATCAAAAAAAGGCAAAGAAGAAAATAAAAGGGTATGACCCTGATAAGCTCATTATCGGTGGCGGCCTCAGCGCCGGTTTTGGAGATGGTTTTGTGAATGCAGGTATTTCTCCGATAGTTGGTTACCGTTTCACAGATCGAATATCTGCAGGCGTGGGACTAGGATACCAGTTTTACCAGGAGCCTGAATATGTAGACCCCAACAATCCATACCACGCACTATACGCTTATGAGAACATCGTTTACCCAAGTATATGGGGCCGCTATTTTTTCTACAGGAACCTGTTTACAGATGTTACGGTTGAGTATGATTTTATCAACGTGAAACAACCGGGCTATGATAACTATGGTAATTTCGGTACGCAAAAGCTGAACGTTACCAATACGTGCCTGCTTTTGGGCATTGGGTTAAAAATACCATTGGGTGGCAGGCTTTCTGCTTACGGCGAACTTATATATGATGTATTGCAGGGGCAATACAGTCCGTACCCGCAAGGCGCTCCTGATCTCCGCTTCGGACTGGGTGTGGGGCTATAAACATAAACTTCAATAATTTACAGACTTTGCCTTACCTTAATCTGGCAAAGTCTTTTTATTTTACAACATGAGCCCGGCTATTCTACTGTTTATCATCGTAATTTATTTCTCAGTATTACTGGGCATAGCGTTTTATACATCCCGCCATTCCAATAATGAATCGTTCTTTATAGGCAACCGTAACAGTAAATGGTGGCTGGTGGCATTCGGAATGATAGGTACTTCCCTTTCCGGAATGACGTTTATTTCAGTGCCGGGCAAAGTGGGTGCAAGCGGGTTCCAGTATTTCCAGGTAGTGATCGGTTATTGGCTGGGCTATTTTGTGGTGGCCTTTGTGTTGCTGCCGCTTTATTACCGGCTCAATCTGACTTCTATATATACCTACTTAGATAAACGTTTTGGTAAGGTGTCTTATAAAACGGGCGCATTATTTTTTACCCTGTCGCGAACACTGGGGGCCACACTCAGATTGTACCTCGTTATCAAAGTGCTCGAAAAATTCATTTTGCAGGATATGGGTATCCCATTCGAATTAACCGCGGTGATCATTCTTGGATTGATCTTGCTGTATACATTCCGGGGCGGGGTAAAGACGATCGTATGGACCGATACACTCCAGACCACCTTTATGCTGCTGGCACTGGTGATATGCGTGGTGTACATCATGGATACGCTGCACCTGAATATGAGCAGTACCTGGGCCGCAATGCAGCAAAAGGGATATACGCGGTTACTGCAAACCGATATTAACAGCCCTTCTTTTTTCTTAAAGCAAATACTGGGCGGCGCATTCATTACCATAGGTATGACCGGGCTGGACCAGGAAATGATGCAGAAAAATATCAGTGTCAGTAACCTGAAGGATTCGAAAAAAAATATGATCAGCTTTTGTTTTGTGCTGCTGCTGGCCAACTTTATTTTCCTGCTGCTCGGCGGCCTTCTTTATCTCTACGCAGAAGCTAAAGGCATACCGGCTGCCAAGGATGACCTGTTCCCCATGATAGCGGTAAAGAGCGGCCTGCCTTTTTATATCACCGTATGCTTTATCATAGGGCTTATATCTGCCGTGTTCCCCAGTGCCGATGGTGCGCTAACGGCGCTTACTTCTTCATTCTGTATTGATATACTTGGTATCAGGAGAAACAGAAACATGTCTGAAAAACAGCAAAAACGCACCCGGCTTATTGTGCATAATGCCTTTGCGCTTGTTTTTCTCGCCTTCGTTTTTTTATTCCGGGAAATAGATAACGGCTCGCTCATAGACACTTTGCTTGATGTTGCCGGTTATACTTACGGGCCGTTGCTGGCGCTGTTCGCATTCGGCATATTCACCAAAAGAAAGCTGATCAATGAGCTGGTGCCGGTGATCTGCATAGCAGCACCTATTGCCTGCTATATATTGAAGCATAACGAAGGCCGATTGCTGAATGGCTATGTTATAGGTACCGAATTACTGATAATTAACGCTACCCTTACTTTTTTACTGTTATTTTTATGTTCTAAAAAAGGCGGCAACGTAGTCGTGGCCACAACAGAAAATGAACGACCAACAAGCACTGAAAATGCGCGACTGGACGGAGACGAAAGCCCACTCCAGCTGGCAGATATTTAAAATTATGGCCGAGTTTGTGCAGGGGTTTGAAACACTTGCCAAGATAGGCCCGTGCGTATCCATATTCGGATCGGCACGTACGAAACCGGGGCATAAGTATTATGAACTGGCTGTGGATATAGCCAAGCGCCTTGCCGAGGAAGGCTTTGGCATTATTACCGGTGGTGGCCCAGGTATCATGGAAGCGGCAAATAAAGGCGCCAATATGGCTGAGGGCCGGTCAGTTGGTTTAAATATAGACCTCCCTTTCGAGCAGTCGAGCAACCCTTATATTGATAAGGAGACCTTCATGAACTTCGATTATTTTTTTGTGCGCAAGGTCATGTTCACAAAGTATTCGCAGGGATTTATAATGATGCCGGGCGGCTGGGGTACTATGGACGAGTTTTTTGAAGTGGCCACCCTGATACAAACACGCAAATTTACACAGACCCCAATGATCTGCGTGGGGTCTACTTACTGGAATGGTTTGTTTCACTGGATGCGCGAATCTATGTATGTAGGCGAGGGCAACATAAGCCCCGGCGACCTGGACATGATAAAGGTATTTGACACAGCCGAGGACGTGGTATCGTATATAAAGGAGTTTTACACGCATAACAAATTGCAACCAAATTTCTAAACGGCAGGAAATACATGATATCGAAAAAGCTGGACGAATACGCGGAAAAACATACAAGTCCTGAACTGCCAATATTGGCGGCACTGAACAGGGAAACCCACCTGAAGCGTGGTGATGCGGTAATGTTGTCCGGGCATTTACAAGGGGAGTTCCTGCAAATGCTGAGCCAGATGATACGGCCGAAATGTATTTTGGAGATAGGTACTTTTACGGGTTACTCGGCTATATGCCTGGCACAGGGTCTGCAGCAGGGCGGACAGTTACATACTATTGAAATAGACGAGGAACTACAGGACATTGCATCGGGATATATTGCCGAGGCAGGTTTGCGGGATAAAATAATACAGCACATAGGAAAAGCGGATGAGGTTATCGCTTCGATCGATGAGACCTTTGACATGGTATTCATAGACGCGGACAAGAGCAACTACGAACTATACTATGATCTTGTTTTTGATAAGGTGCCGGTAGGCGGCTACATACTTGCCGATAACGTGCTTTACGACGGCGAGGTAGTATTACCCGCATCTCAGCAAACCAAGAACGCGCGGGCGATACACAGTTTCAACAGTAAAGTAAAAGCAGATAAACGGATAGAACATATGATCGTGCCTTTAAGGGACGGGATAATGATCGCAAGGAAAATAAGTGAGTAGGCTAATGTATAGTTTAACTTACCGATAAATATTGTTATCGTATTTTTGCATTTATATTTACGCATATTGTCATATAACAAACAAATAAAAACATTCCTGCTATTATCTGTAGCCTCGCTCGTGTGCTTTACTGCACGGGTTAGTGCGCAGGATGACTACAATGCGCGTGCGAAAAAATATATTGAGACGTATTCCCAACTGGCCATAACCGAGCAGCGCACATCCGGTATACCGGCATGTGTGACACTGGGGCAGGGCATACTGGAAACAGAGGCTGGCAACAGTGAGCTGATGACCATGGCCAATAACCATTTTGGCATTAAATGTAAGAATGGCTGGGAAGGAGAGACCTTTTTACATACTGATGATGCGGAGAATGAGTGTTTTAAAAAATATAAATGCGCCGAGGATTCGTACAGGGACCATTCACAGCACCTGAAAATAAATCCTCGCTACTCTTCTTTATTCACCCTTCCCATGACGGATTACGCTGCATGGGCCCGCGGACTGAAAAGATGCGGCTATGCTACTGATCCGCAATATGCGCCCCGGCTCATAAAAATAATTGAGGATTTTGATCTGCAGCAATATACATACGCAGCACTGGACAGTTCCAAAAACCGCAATGCGGCCCTGGTTGCGAAACAACAGACTCCCACAACACCCAATCCCAAACTTGTAGATGTAATAGAGGATACCACCAAGTTTGTTATTGATCGCAAAAAAGAAGTTGAAGAACAACCACTGAGTGCTGCCCCCGTAACAGATACGGGCAAGAAACAGGTAGTGACACAGGATACGTTAATTGCAAAAACAACGGACACAGTAAAAAATACGGCGGATACTACACATAACTTAGCTGTACAAACGGAAACTGTTGTCCCTACCCCGGTTATACCAACACCCATAGACACCACAGGCATTGTGAAAGTAAACGGCCTCAAGGCTTTTTATGCACACAAGGGCGATATGCTGTTGCAATATGCAATGACCTATAATGTGCGCTACTCAAAACTGCTGGAAATAAATGACCTTGCCGATGGACCGCTGCCTGCAGATGCATACATATACCTGGAAAAGAAACTAAGCTCCGGTACCCATGAAACACATATCGTGGAGTATGGTGAAACTATGTGGGTCATCGCGCAAAAAGAAGGGATGCAGCTCAAGAAGCTCACTTCCATGAACCTGCTGAGTGCTGATGAACTCCCTGTAACAGGCGCTGTGCTGCAATTGCAATTTCCTTCTGCCAAAAAACCCGCTGTAGTATTAGTGCCTACAACCGCACATACCAGCAACTCCATAATAATAGTTACACCCGAAGATAAAGCCGCGGCAATGCATGACAGCGACTACATTGCGCTGAAAAAGCCGGCGACTACAGCACCTGATGCTGAGTTTATGCGCTCAACGGATTCTACAGCACAGACCGATAGTAAAACGCAAAAGAAACCCATTCCTCCTGCTAAACCGGCTCCAACATTCCCTAAGCCAACGCCAACAACTCCTGTTGTGCAGGCGCCGCCGCCGGTAGTGGTTGTGACCACAAAAGCGCCTGCCGATAAAAATGCTCCGCTGCATTGGGCATCAGCCGATACGGTAGCTCCGGTAAAAAAAGAAACACCTACAGAAGACGAAACCGACGCAAAACATGAGGAGTTTGCCCGCCTGAAGGCAGAACTGGACAGAGTGGTCTATGCCGATGACAGCAAGCTGGTAGCTAAAATACAGAGCGAACAACCCCCTGTGCAGAAAAAAGTAGAAGAACAGCCACAAGCCGCTGCAAAAAGTACTAAGTATTACACAGTGAAGAAAGGTGATACCGCGTTCTCCATTGCCAAGAGAAACAAGATCACCGTAAACCAGCTACTGAAGTGGAATGATATAGACGCCGATGAAATAAAGATCGGCAAGAAGCTGAAGGTGGCGAATTAGGAATTATGCCGCTGTAACTATACGCCTGATTCCTTTAAGCTCGATCTTTTTACCTGCATACCACAAATCAAAATCACGTTGCATATTCAGCCATAGTTCAGGAGTTGTGTTAAGGGCCTTTGACAAACGCAAAGCCATTTCAGCACTCACACCCGAATGCCCGTTAATGATCAGGGATATTGTCCTGCGGCCAACACCTAAAATAGCGCTAAACTCTGTGACACCAATTTTTAATGGTTCCAGGTACATCTTTTTCAATATTTCGCCCGGATGAACCGGCGGCATTTCTCTTTTCATTGTTTCTCTTTATTAACACACAAAAAGCAATGTTGCATGCTACAAATATATTCTGCTTCTGTGATTCAATAGCTATTGATTTTTATTTCTATTTTTGACATAATATGATAACTGTTCACGATAAAATATTCATACCATTCATTTCCCGGGCGGAGATACAGCAGCGCGTGCATGAGCTGGGAGAAATGATAAATGCTGACTATGACGGAAAGAAACCGCTGGTACTTGGTATTCTCAACGGCTCCTTCATCTTTGCTGCCGACCTGTTTCGTGAGCTTACCATAGAGGCGGAAATATCTTTTATAAAACTGGCCTCTTACAAAGGCACCTCAACCACAGGCCACGTGGTTACCGCCATAGGGCTTGAAGAAGACCTGCACGGGCGGCATATTATTATTGTGGAAGACATAATAGACACGGGCAAAACACTCAGTTCTTTTCTCCCTGAGATACATCACCGACAGCCGGCATCTGTAAAGATCGCCACCTTCCTTACCAAGCCAGATGCGCTGCAGTATGATGTAATGGCAGATTATACCGCATTCCAGATAGAAAATAAATTTGTAGTCGGGTACGGACTGGATTATGACGGTATCGGCAGAAATTTACCGGATCTGTATATTTTGAAAGATTAGCGAGGTGTCCCACACTTTTAAAGTGTGGGACACCTGTGTTTTAATAAAAAATACTCGCTGGCATCTCCCCTTTTATTAGCCTCGCTGCTTTTGCTTTTTCAAAAAGTGTAGTGATAGCGTCTCTCCCTTTTTCTCCAAGGTCGGTGGTGTATTCGTTCACGTATAGATTTATGTGCTTGCGCATTACATCCTCTTCCATTTCCTGGGCGTTATTTGTTATAAACGGTGTCAAGTCGGGATAACGCTTCCACGACCATGCAAGGCTTTCCTTAATGATACGGTCTACTGTAGCACATAGTTGCTTATCAAAGCTGCGGCGCATCACTATACCGCCCAGCGGTATGGCTGCGTGCGTGGTCTTTTCCCACCAGTCGCCCATATCTATGAGTTTTACAAGGCCCTTTTCTTGGTAGGTGAACCGTCCCTCGTGTATAATAAGACCGGCATCATAAGTGCCGTTAAGCACTGCGGCTTCTATTTCACTGAATACCAGTTCTGTCTTATTTTTCGCCTGCGGGAATGCAAGGGTGAATAACAGGTTGGCCGTGGTTTTAAAACCCGGTATAGCTATTTTGTAAGTATCTATCTTTTCAAGGTCAAGCGGCCTTTTTGAAACAAGCAGTGGGCCTACACCTTCCCCCAGGGCACTGCCACTGTGCAGCAGTGCATATTGGTTCACCGTATGAATAAAAGTATTGTAGCTGAGTTTGGTGATATCCAGCTTTCCCTGCTCCGCCCATATGTTCAGCGTCTCCACATCTTCCATCACATAATCGAAGGTTATGCCCTGTGTATCTATGGCGCCATTCACCATAGCATCAAAAATAAAAGTATCGTTCGGGCAAGGGCTGAAGCCGAGGGTTAATTTCATGGGGCAAAGTTATGGGCAAAGAAAGTATGGCCGGATAAATTTACTTCATAGGGGTATAGGCTTGTTGCTGGCTCTCTAAAGACCTTTCTCTTTTGCAACAAAAGCACAAAAACAAAAAAGCCCGATACCCAGCAGCCCGCCTATGCTATCGGCAACAGCGTCCATCAGCTCCATGCTGCGGCCCAGGAATGTGAGCAGGCCCTGCATCAATTCAATAAATGAACCAAGCGCTACTGCGATAAGGAATAAACCAAGAAGTGACCTGAAATTAATGATTGGCCGGGCGCAAAGCCACAGGAAAGTAAATCCGCCGAATAACACGAGGTGCACCCACTTATCTATAAGCGGCACATCTACCTTGGGAATGTCTTTACCGGGGGTGAAACAGCCAATAAAAATGAGCAACGTCCATAGCATAGCTAAGAACCTTGCCCGTCTTTTATAAGGTGAGTCCGGATGGAAAATCCGTTTCATTTATTCTCCTATCAGTTGCTTGTATGCAGCTACGTCAAGCAGTGCATCCGCTTCAGCAGGGTTGCTGATGGTCATTTTCATCATCCAACCTTTGCCATACGGATCGCTGTTCACGTTTTCCGGGTTAGCTTCCAGGTCTGCATTTATTTCATTGATGGTGCCGCTCATAGGCAGGTAAAGGTCAGATACGGTCTTTACCGCTTCCACTGTGCCGAAGATCTCATTTTCCTTGAGTGTCTTTCCAACCGTGTTTATATCCACAAACACTATATCGCCCAGTTCGTGCTGTGCGAAATCAGTAATACCCACAGTAGCGGTATTGCCTTCTATTTTGATCCATTCGTGATCTTTGGTGTAGCGTAAGTTGCCCGGAAATTCCATTTTGTAAAAAGTTTGAGGTAAAAATAAAAGAAAAAAAGGGATTTTGTAATGATGCTCGTCATTTTCACTTAAACCACGAACTATACATAAGATAATTATTAGCTATGCGCTCCACTTCGCCCTTCATTAATTCAGGGCTTACGTCTTTCACTTTTTTTGCGGGCACACCGGCGAAAATGCTGCCAGCCGGTACCTCGGTGCCCTCCAGCACCACCGCACCCGCGGCTATGATGCTGCCGGTACCTATGGTTACATTGTCCATTACTATGGCACCCATACCTATCAATACATTATCTGCCACCGTGCAGCCATGCACCAGGGCGTTATGGCCTATGGACACATTATTACCAATAACAGTCTTTGTTTTCTGGTACGTGCAGTGGATACATGCCCCGTCCTGTATGTTCACCTTATTCCCTATTCGTATGCTGTTCACATCGCCGCGTACTACAGCGCTAAACCATATACTGCAATCTTCGCCCATGATCACATCACCCACTATAGTGGCATTAGGCGCTATAAAACAGGATTCGGGTATTTGCGGGGAGATTCCTTTTACTGGAAGAATAACTGGAGGCATGTTGCAAATTCAAAAGTAAAAATTCAAAAATTAAAAGTCCCGTGAGGGTTTTATAATAAGCAATATCAATATTATTGAAAAGCAAAATTGAAATTCTGTCATGGTGAGCCGCGCCGAACCATGACTGCTGAATTGGTTGCCTTGCTTAATAGCGCTTCATTCTTACTATTTAAACACATTGTACTTGATAATGCAATACAGCGCACGGAAAGCGTCTTTCATGCCTATTTTCTTACCTTCTTCATAGGTGCGGCCGTAGTAGGAGATACCTACCTCGTATATACGCACCTTGGGGTAGCGCGATATTTTCGCCGTTACCTCAGGCTCAAAACCAAAGCGCTTTTCTTCCAGCTTTATACTTTGTATAATATCGCGCTTAAAGACCTTGTAACAGGTCTCCATATCAGTAAGGTTCAGGTTGGTGAACATATTAGATGCCGTGGTGAGCCACCTGTTGCCTATGGAGTGCCAGAAAAACAGGATGCGGTGCGGCTTGCCGCCTACAAAGCGCGACCCGTAGACCACATCGGCAAAATCATTGAGCAATGGCTTGAGCAGTATATTGTATTCCTCGGGGTCATATTCCAGGTCGGCGTCCTGTATGATCACATAGTCACCGGTAGCTTTTTTGATGCCCGTATGCAGGGCTGCGCCCTTTCCCTGGTTTACCTCGTGCTTGTAATAAGAAATGGGCAGGTCCGGGTTGGCTGCCTGGTATGCCAATATGGCCTCCTCCGTATTATCCCGGGAGCAGTCATTAACGATAATGATCTCCTTTTGCATACCATTGGTCAGTACCACTGCCTTTATTTTATTCAATATCCTATGAATAGTTGGGCCTTCGTTATAAGCGGGTATGACTATAGATAATGTGCCCATTAGTTATAAGTGGTGGTGTGCATTAGGTATGCGAAAGTAAAAATTTTCGGCTGATAAACAGGGGTTGTCCCATAAATTAAGGAACTTATCACATTTATTTGCAAGTGATAGTTCTTTTATTTATTTTGGATAAAAATAATATCATGGAAAGTATAAGTATTCATAAACGAATCTTTCTGATGCAGTTTTTACTATGGTGGGGTATATATTTTCTTTTCACTATTGCGATAATTTACATCCTAATGAGACTTGCAGGAAGAATGACAACGATGTCCACCCGAGATATAATAGCTGGCATTGAATGTACCGCGTTAGCATCTTTAATGGCGATCGATCAGCCATTACTACCTGGTTTACAAAAGGTTTTTCGGTTTTACATATTTTGCTGTAATTATTTGCATTATCGCTTTATTTGTTTTGCTCGATGCAGTATTGTTCTACTTTCAAATTGGCAGTTTTCGTTTTTTTAGTGGTGGGCTTTTCCGCACCCTATATGTAGACTTTGAGCGGGTATCTATTTTTTATAGTCCACTCGCTTTAGTGTATACAATATTTCGCAACTATCAGATTAGAAGAAAAGCAAGGAAGAATAGCTAAATTTGTATAACGTTCCATTTTGAATTTTCACTTTTGAATTTATTATGCAAGCCTACTTAGATCTTCTCCAACATATAATAGACACCGGTGTGAAAAAAAGTGACCGCACGGGTACCGGTACTACAAGCTGCTTTGGTTACCAGATGCGGTTCGATCTTCAAAAAGGTTTTCCGCTGGTGACCACCAAGAAGCTGCACCTGAAATCTATTATCTATGAACTGCTGTGGTTCCTGAATGGTGATACCAATATCGCGTACCTAAACGAACACGGCGTGACCATATGGGACGAATGGGCGGATGAGAATGGCAGCCTTGGGCCCATATACGGCCACCAGTGGCGCAGTTGGACAGGTGCTGACGGCAAAACCTACGACCAGGTAAAAGACATACTGCACCAGGTAAAAACAAATCCCGATAGCCGCCGCATGATCATCAACGCCTGGAATGTGGCCGACCTGCCAAAGATGAGGCTAAGCCCGTGCCATGCATTATTCCAGTTTTATGTGGCCAACGGCAAGCTGAGCTGCCAGCTATACCAGCGTAGCGCAGACGTATTTCTCGGCGTGCCGTTTAATATCGCTTCTTATGCGCTGCTCACTATGATGATGGCACAGGTATGTGGCCTGCAGGCGGGAGAGTTTGTGCATACATTCGGTGATGTGCACCTGTATAACAACCACATGGAGCAGGCGAATCTGCAACTGACCCGCGCACCCTACCCACTACCCACAATGAAGATAAACCCGAAAGTAAAAGACCTTTTCTCCTTTAAATACGAAGATTTTACGCTTGAAAACTACCAATGCCACCCCGCTATTAAGGCGCCGGTAGCAGTTTAAGTCAAAAGTTAAAAGTAAGAAGCTAAAAGTTGTATTTTGTGTAGCGGTACCCTTTTTACTTTTGAATGCGCTGGTTTTTCTTTTTACTTTTTAACTTTTGATTTTATAAAATGGTCCTTTCCTTTATTGTCGCGGTTTCTGAGAACAATGCCATAGGCAGGCATAATACATTACCATGGCATTTACCGGAAGACCTCAAATTTTTTAAGCGCACTACCATGGGCAAGCCCTTGATCATGGGCCGTAAAACCTTTGAATCGCTGGGCAGGCAGCTACCCGGCAGGCTCAACATTGTACTCTCGCATAATAATGATATCAGGTTACCGGAAGGCGTTGTTCTTTGTGATGATATTAATGCCGCCATAGAACGCCTGCAACAGGAGAATACAGACGAAGGCTTTATTATAGGCGGTGGAAAAGTATTTGAAACCACCATGTCGCTGGTAGACCGTATGTACATAACCCGCGTGCATACTACCATACCTGATGCCGATGCTTTTTTCCCTGATATAGACCACACCCACTGGAAAATGGTATGGGAAGAAAAACACCATGTCGACGATTTTCATCAGTTCCCATTTACTTTCCAGAAGTATGAGCGCATAGAGTTATAAATAATGACTTTACACGCCTTTATAGAATACCTGAAATATAAATGGAAGGCCAGGGGCCGCCATGGCACACACTCCCCGTTTGTCTATGATCTTGCAGACCACGTACTGCTAGATAAAAGCCTGCTTAAAAAAGAATATCTCGTGCAATGCCCGTGGCTACCGCTGAAGTATGAGAACCTCATCTGCCGCATAGCCGCTTATTACAATTACAAGGATGTGCTGTACGTTCCTACACAAGCCACTTCATCTCCTGTGGATATATTGCTCCTGCCCGAAAAAGAACCCAATAAATGGGCTGGTCTTATGAATGAGCAACTGCATTTACTAAATAAGAATGGCGTTGTAATACTAACGGGTATACATAAAGACTTCGGCTATAGCAGCGCATGGAAAAAAATGGCCAATGACCCTGCTGTGCGCATGAGCATTGACCTGTACGGTATCGGGCTGTTATTTTTTAGGGAAGAATTTAAAGAAAAGCAACACTTCATACTGAAGTATTAGCCCAGCGGATCTTCCTCTTCAGGCTTGGTGTTTTTTGCGAAAAAGTTCTCCACAAAACCGCTGAACATTGGTGGCACTTTACCCATGAGAAAGTCTTTCATGGTGGCTATTACCTTAACCACCTGTTCATCGGTAAGGCCTGCTTTCTCTTTTAGTTGCTGTCCGAGATCTTCCATGCTTGTATCTTTTATGCGGCTTTCATGTGTTCCAGTTTTGCATGCTCCACCATCTGGCGGGCATACTCTACAGTAAGGTGGAATGTACCATCATGCTTTTCCGATGGCATATCAAACATGGCATCTGTCAGTATCATTTCGCAGATAGCGCGCAGGCCACGTCCACCGAGTTTATATTGTATTGCTTTTTGCACCATGTAGTCCAGCGCGCCGTCTTCTACAGTAAGCTTTATGCCTTCAAACTCGAACAGACGGGTGTATTGTTTCACCAGTGCGTTCTTCGGTTGTGTAAGTATCAGCTTCAGCGATGCCTCATCCAGCGGATTAAGGTAAGTAACCACCGGCAGCCTTCCCAGTAATTCGGGTATCAGCCCGAAGGTACGCAGGTCCTGTGCATTCACATATTGCAGCAGGTTTGCCCTGTCGAAATCCTTGCTTGCCTTGATCGCATTATAGCCTATAGATGAGGTCTGTATCCTGCGGGCTATCATTTTATCGATGCCTTCAAAAGCGCCGCCGCAAATGAAAAGTATGTTCTGTGTGTTTACTTTTATCATCTTCTGCTCGGGGTGCTTCCTGCCGCCTTGCGGTGGTACCAGCACTTCCGAACCTTCCAGCAGTTTCAGCATAGCCTGCTGCACACCCTCACCACTCACGTCGCGTGTTATAGATGGGTTATCGCCCTTACGGCCAATCTTGTCGAGCTCATCTATATATACAATACCACGCTCTGCAGCAGCCACGTCATAGTTGCTGGCCTGCAGCAACCTTGATAGTATGCTTTCCACATCTTCGCCCACATACCCTGCTTCTGTAAATACTGTTGCATCCACTATCGCGAATGGCACCTGCAACAGGCGTGCGATGGTCTTGGCAAGAAGGGTTTTACCCGTGCCTGTTTCACCCACCATCATGATGTTCGATTTTTCGATCTCCACATCATCCTGCTGCGGCATCGTAAGGCGCTTGTAATGGTTGTATATAGCTACGGAAAGTACTTTCTTAGCATCATCCTGGCCTATTACATACTGGTCGAGGAATGCTTTTATTTCGCGTGGCTTGTAATTGATGTTTTTCCTGATCTCCGGCTTTGGTTCTTCTTTCTTCAGTTTGTCACCGGTAGCTTCTACGAGCAATGAGTGCGCATTCTCTATACACTGGTCGCATATATTGCCCTTTATACCTGTAAACAGAATATTCACTTCACTTTCTGCACGGTCACAAAAAGAACATTTTTTTTCCGGTTGCTTTGCCATTATTTACCTCTAATTAATTTGAGGTGCAAAGGTACGGCTTTCCTGCATGTGGCGAACAGGTAGCTGGTGGCGGGCTATACTTTAAAGAAACATTTATGGTCTTATCCCCCTCCGGGAGGGATTTGGATAAAACAAATTATAATATCCGGGATTGAGCGGGAAAATTACACAGCAATATGCTGCAATACCGCCACCACATATGGCGATAACACTTTTACATTATGGTTCAGGTGCAGTGGTATCTCTATAAAACCACCCGGACCCAGGCGGTATACATTATCTCCTATATGGCATTCGCATTCCCCTTCCAGCACTAAAAAGCTTTCCTGCTCATGTTCGTGCACTTCATCGTCCACGTCTGTGCGGCTGATCACCAGTACCTGCATTACTTTATCGGTATGCCTGAGGGGTATCATGGTCCGTTCTTCCGGGATTGATTTCGGCATCAGGGGTATCACCATCCGTTGCCAGCGGTGATGGTCTGAGTATTTATTGATCACCGGCAGGTCGTTAAGGTCACCTGCCTTTTCTTTATTGATGTTTTCAAGCGTATTCCAGATATTCTCTTTTACCGCTATACCCGGCATCTTTGCAGCGCCTGCGGCAAACTGTTCCAGCGACTGCTGCATCTGCAGTAATTCACGTTTCACTTCCGGGTACCGGGCACACACCTTCTCCACCTCAAGCTGCTGAGCTACAGACAGGGCGTTGATACAATAATCGTGTAAGATCCCGCTATTAATATATTCCTCTATATTCATGCACCTCAATGATATCCCGTATCACTGCTTTATAAATTTACTGCTTTTATTCTTTTTATGGTTTCTTCCTTTCCTATCACCTCGGCGATAATAAACACCCCCGGCCCATATTTCCCGCCCACCAGCATTATCCGCAACGGCAGCATCACATCGCCTTTTTTAATTCCTTTCTGCTGCACATGCTCATTAAAGCTTACTTCAATGGCCTGTTCATTCCATTCGGGCAATAGAGCTATCGCTGCTGCCCAATCATTAAAAAACTGCTGTTTCTGTTCGTTCCACTTTTCTTTTATTGTTGCCTCATCAATAGTTGTCGGCGTCTCAAAGAAAAAATGCCCCTGCGCCCAGAAATCGGGGAGCAGCGTGCACCTGTCTTTTACAAGGCCCACCACCTTCTCCAGCAATTCATCTGTGGGCTTTACGCTATGAGCCTCAATATATGGCCGTGCCAGTTTCGCCAGCGGTTCATTATCCGTATGATGTATATACTGATTATTGAACCATTTGGCTTTCTCGAAATCAAATTTTGCGCCACCTTTATGTACCCTTTCAATCGAGAATTTTGCAACCAGCTCGTCCAGCGAAAAAATTTCCTGTTCGGTCCCACTGTTCCAGCCCAGCATGGCCAGCATGTTTACAAAAGCCTGCGGCAAAAAGCCCATCTCCCGAAAGCCCATGGTCGTTTCCCCTGTTTTGGGATCGGTCCAGTTCATAGCAAATACCGGGAAACCCAGCCTGTCACCGTCTCTTTTGCTCAGTTTGCCATTACCATCGGGTTTCAGTATCAGCGGCAGGTGCGCCCACAATGGCATATGTTCTTTCCAGCCAAGGTATTCCCAAAGCAATACATGCACCGGTGCGCTCGGCAGCCACTCCTCACCCCTGAAGGCGTGGGTTATCTTCATCAGGTAGTCGTCCACCACCACCGCAAGATGATAGGTAGGCATACCGTCTGCTTTAAGCAATACTTTGTCATCAACCAGGTTACTGTCGAACGATATTTCTCCCCTTATCATGTCCGTAAGTTTTACGGTTACATTGTCGGGTATCTTTATCCGTATTACATAAGGCGTACCCTTGTCCAGCAGCTTCACCACTTCATCTGCCGGCAGCGAAACGGAGTTCCGCATCTTCATGCGGGTATTATGATCGTACTGCGGAACTGAGTGCTCATCTTTTTTCAGTTCTTTCCGCATCCTTTCCAGGTCTTCGGTGGTATCAAATGCATAGTATGCATGCCCGGAATCCAGTAGCTTTTGTGCGTATTCGTAATACAGGTGCTTACGCTCGCTCTGGCGATATGGAGCATATGGTCCGCCTTTTTCAGGGCTTTCATCGGGCTCCAGTCCGCACCACTTCAGGCAATCCATTATATACTGCTCGGCCCCGGCCACAAAACGGTTCTGGTCTGTATCTTCGACACGCAGCACAAAATCGCCGCCATGCGAGCGGGCAAAAAGGTAATTATATAACACGGTACGTACGCCACCCAAGTGTAAACCACCGGTAGGGCTCGGTGCAAATCTTACTCTTACTTTCTTATCCATAAGCGCTGCAAAGGTAATGTTTGGGGGGTGGAATCTGAAAATTACCCGGCATCTCTCTAAAGCTTCATAGATTTATATTACAAAAACAGATTTAAGATTGTAAATTCACAAAAAAACAATGTTATGAAAGAACAAAATTATGCCTCTCACCATCGCTATGTACCCGGGTTTCACTTTCTCACCGGCACATTGTGTCTCGTGGTGCTGGTACTCGCCATCATCAATATGGTACATTCCTGTTGCTGTGGCTCGTGTACCGCCGGGCAGGGCTGTTGTACGTGGTTATACACCGGGCTCATGCCATTGCTCGTAGCCATTATCCTGTTATTGCTGTTTTGGTATTCACGGGCGTTCGCTGTAAAAGTGCAGGACAGAGCGATAAGAGCCGAAGAAAATTTCAGGCACTTTGTTATGACCGGAAAGCCACTGGATAGCCGCCTCACCGCGGGGCAGATCATCGCTTTGCGTTTTGCAGATGATGGCGAATACCTGGAGCTGGCCCAGCGTGCTGCCAATGAAAATATGAAGCCCAACGATATCAAAAAGGCGATCAAAAAATGGAGGGCCGACCATCACAGGGCATAGACCTTCCTTCCAAAAAATAAAAAACCGCGGGGTCGCAATGCCCTGCGGTTTTTTTAGCACAATGTTGCCCTTAGTTCGATGCGTTCACTGTGCTTATGGATTGATTTGAAACATCTTCACCAAGCATATAGTTCTGGATGTTGTTCATTATTATGGTATACAGGTCGGTATTTGAATTGCTGTTGATCAGTATGGTGCCATCGGTTCGTATAGCACCTGCCATCATCTCCCTTGTTATGCCATTTGTGATCTGGCTCATATCCAGGGTTAATGTCACCATATAATTCGGGCTGTTTATGGTTACGCTATGCAGCCATACGGTTTGTAACGTTATGGGTACATCTGCCGTAAACTTAACGGGTACAAACATAAAAGTGGTTGAAGAGCTTCCCACATTGCACGTACCGCTCAGCGATAGTGCATCGTTCACACCGGAAGATAATGTTGAGCGGGACGTATTCATCGGCCCAAAGGAATTTAATTGTATATCAAAAGATGCTGTCCAGTAATAGTTGTACGGCACACTTACCGGGCCCAGCACAGGGTTACTGAAAATATCCTGCTCCTTCATTTCCGTTGATGTGTATTTATAGTGCGCCAGCATATTTCCGAATACGTGTGTCCCCTGGAAGTTCAACTGCTGTTCTCCCATGCTGCCAGCCGTCCATACCACAAGGGCACCGGGTGGTAACAATAAATGTAACTGGTAGTTCATAGTGGCTGCCGGGCCGCTGGTAGTTTCATTGGCCGGTGCCAGGTTGTTTTCAGGACTGCTGTCTTTCTTACATCCTGTAAATAAAGCGGTACTGATGATCGCTGCTGCTAAAATATATTTTACCGTTTTCATGATCCTGTTTTTAAAAGTTAATTTATTACCTGCTATTTCCTGTTCCGCATTAGCTTTGATTAAAAATTATGCCCTGCTGTACCAATGGATTGATAAAATTTCTGTGCCGCGGGGATGATTTCAGCATGTTTTTAAACAATTTTTTTTGATCAAGATGAGCAACAAAAAATATAGCCTGCTATTATGCCTGGCATTCATTTTTGCAAATACATTTTTATATGCACAAAGCACTGATTCATCGCTGTTTAGCTTTCTCAGGTGGCGTATGATAGGCCCATTCCGCGGTGGTCGCACGGTTGGCTCATCAGGTGATTTGCAGCACCCTAACGTGTTTTATATAGGCGTGAACAACGGCGGCGTATGGAAAACTACCGATTATGGCCGTACGTGGAACCCGATATTCGATAGCCAGCCTACCGGATCAATTGGTGATGTAGCAGTGGCGCCTTCAAACCCAAACGTTGTTTACGTGGGAAGTGGGGAAGGATTGCAACGTCCCGACCTTTCCGTTGGTAATGGCATGTATAAATCTGTTGATGCGGGAAAATCATGGGAGCACATCGGTTTATCCGAAGGGCAACAGATAGGCGGTATCTCGGTTGACCCAAAGAATGAGAATAAAGTATTCGCAGCGGTACTGGGCCACCCTTACGGGCCTAATAAAGAGCGTGGCGTATACCGCACTACCGATGGCGGGAAGAACTGGGAGCAGGTACTATATATTGATGAGAACACCGGCGCTGTACAGGTTACCATAGACCCGGTCGACCCCAACATCGTGTATGCAGATATGTTTGCGGGAAGATTAGCACCGTGGGAGAATGGTATGTGGGCCGGTCCTAAAAGCGGTCTGTATAAATCAACAGATGGCGGCAGCACATGGAAGCAATTAAAAAACGGCTTGCCAACAACCAATGAGGGCCTGGACCGTATAGGTTTCTGTATAGCGCCTTCAGCCCACAACAGGCTATATGCCGTAGTTAGTGCAAAAGAAAATTCCGGTGGCTTTTACCGCAGTGACGATGGTGGCGAATCATGGACAAAACTCAGCAGCGATATGCGCCTGTGGGATAGGGGTACCGATTTTGCAGAAGTTAAAGTGGATCCTAAGAACTCGGATATTGTATACGATGCAAATGTGGTGGTATGGAAATCAACCGATGGTGGAAAAACATGGAACGGCTGGAAGGGCGCACCCGGTGGTGATGATTATCACCGGCTGTGGATCAATCCACAAAACCCCGACATAATCTTGTTGTCCAGCGACCAGGGTTCGGGTGTTACTGTAAATGGTGGTGCCACATGGAGCTCATGGTATAACCAACCGACTGCGCAAATGTACCATGTAAGCGCAGACAATGCATTTCCCTACAATGTATACAGCGGCCAGCAGGAAAGCGGCTCTGTGGGCATAGCTTCGCGTGGTAATGACGGTGCTATCACTTTCCGCGACTGGCACCCGGTCAGTGCATCGGAATATGGCTATGTGGTTGCAGACCCCAATGATCCGGATATAGTATACGGTGGGAAAATATCCCGTTACGATAAACGTACTGGACAGGCGCAGGATATTACGCCTGATGGTAATTTCCGGTATCTCCGCACCGCCCCGGTTGTTTTTTCCCCGGTCGATAACAAGACGCTATTTTTTGCCGGCAATGTTGTTTTCAAAACACGCGATGGTGGTAACTCATGGAAGATCATAAGCCCTGACCTCACCCGCACCACTTACGATGTATCGCCATGCATTGGTATTTACCGCACTGATTCAATGGAAAGAATGCCACGGCGTGGAGTTATCTATACCCTGGCGCCTTCACCGCTCGACAGTAATATTATCTGGGCAGGTACCGACGACGGTCTTATACATGTGACGCATGATGGCGGCAAGAACTGGGAAAATGTAACACCCCTGTCTCTTAATTCCTGGAGCAAAATATCGCTTATGGATGCAAGCCATACGGATAAAGGCACAGCCTATGCTGCCGTAAACCGCATCCGGCTTGATGACCAGCACCCTCATATTTTCAGGACACAGGATGGTGGTAAGACATGGAAGGAGATAGTTAACGGTTTGCCAGCCGATCCGATAAATGTGGTGAAAGAAGATCCTTTATGTAAAGGCCTGTTATTTGCAGGATCAGAACGCGCTGTTTATGTTTCTTTTGATGACGGTGACCATTGGCAATCCTTAAGAATGAATATGCCCGCCACTTCCATACGCGACCTTGTGATAAAAGACAATGACCTTGTTATAGCCACGCATGGCCGCTCCTTCTGGATCATGGATGATATCACTTCGCTCCGGCAAATTGCAAAAGCTAAGAAAACAGAAAACGTTGCTCTCTACAAACCGGAAAACGCATATCGTGTGCGCTGGAGTATGTATTCAGACACCCCATTACCACCCGATGAACCCACAGGTGAAAATCCACCTGATGGTGCAATGATAGAATACTATCTGAAAGAAAAATCAACCAATGAAGTTGCACTCGACATCTGCGACGCTTCCGGTAAAGTAGTGCGCCATTATAGCTCAAAAGACACTTTATACACCATTCCCGACGTAAATATTCCTTTGTACTGGATACGCCCGCAACAGGCGCTTTCGGCACAGGCTGGCGCACACCGTTTTTTATGGGATATGCATTACCAACCGCTCAATGTACCGCCCGCTTATCCCATTTCCGCCATTTATGAAAATACAGCTCCTGAGGCTACCTCGCCATGGGTGATGCCCGGAAATTATACTGCCCGTCTTACCGTTAACGGGAAAGTCTATACAGAAACCTTCAAAGTAATTATGGACCCTCGTGTGAAAACAGCCTATAAAGACTTGCAAAAACAGCATGATCTGTCCTATCAATGTTATGAAGATGAGCAGCAGTGTATCAAAGCCATTGAGAAACTTACCAAAATATCCGGCCGTTTGCTACAACTGAAGATTGATTCGCTGGATAAAAAGGTAAAGCAACTTACACAGGGGAAAGAAAGTTTCGCAGCTGCAGAAAGATCATTGAGGTCGGTATTCAACCGTTTACAGGGTGCAGATGTTGCACCCGTTGCGGACATCGTCCCCTCCGTAATAGATGCCCATCTTAAATTTGCAATTGCTGCTAAAAACCTGGAAGACCTGGAGAAAGAAATGGATGCTATAGATCCGCACTCAAAATAGTGGTGGTTCGCATTCGTTTCCTAACTATTATCTCTTTCGCACCTTTTAACGATTTAACCTTTTAACTTTTCAACCTATCATCCTATCAACTTACCTTTGCCGCATGGCATATAAGTCGTTACGTGCATTTATAGATGCTTTAGAGCAGGCAGGTGAACTGGTGCGGATAAAAACATTCGTTGATCCTGTACTGGAAATAGCAGAAATTACCGACCGTATTTCAAAAACACCGGACAGGAACAAAGCTTTGTTATTTGAAAATACCGGTACCGATTTTCCCTTACTTATCAATTCCATGGGTAGTGAGCGCCGCATGTGCATAGCCCTTGGGGTTAGCAAGCTCGATGATGTAACAAAAGATATTGAAGACCTGTTCAAAAAACTTTCTGCGCCAAAGAACGGCATGCTTGAAAAGTTGGCCATGCTGCCGCAGCTCGGCAAGTTTGCTTCATGGATGCCCAAGGTCATTAATGGCCGCGGTGCCTGCCAGGAAGTGGTCATGGAAAAACCCGATTTAGACAAACTACCTATTCTTAAGTGCTGGCCGCAGGACGGCGGCAGGTTCATCACACTCCCCGCAATACATACCAAGGACCCTAATAATGGCATCCGCAATATAGGTATGTACCGTATGCAGGTGTTCGAGCCCACTATGACAGGTATGCACTGGCATAAACACAAAGTCTCTGCGCGCCACTTCAATGAATATAAAAAACTCGGTAAACGCATGCCTGTCGCAGTAGCGCTCGGGGGTGATCCGGTTTACACTTATTCCGCCACAGCCCCTTTACCTGAAAATGTGGACGAATACATGCTGGCTGGTTTTCTTCGGAAAAAGAAAGTGGAAATGGTGCGCTGCATCACCCAGCCTGACCTGGAAGTACCTGCAGATGCTGATTTCATCATTGAAGGGTATGTGGATCCCGGTGAAGACCTCATCTGGGAAGGGCCGTTTGGCGACCACACAGGCTATTACTCGCTACCCGATTTTTACCCCCGCTTTCATGTTACCGCTATCACGCATCGCAAAGATGCGGTTTACCCCGCCACAATAGTAGGCATACCTCCGCAGGAAGATGCATGGCTGGGGAAAGCCACGGAGCGGATTTTTCTTACGCCCATCAAAATGACCATGGTACCTGAGATAACAGATATGAATATGCCCGTGGAAGGCGTTTTTCATAACCTGGTTATTACCACCATCAATAAAGAGTATGCGGGCCAGGGGCAAAAGGTAATGAACGCCATGTGGGGAGCAGGGCAGATGATGTTCAACAAGATCCTTGTGCTTACAGATGGCGTGAAGGAAAGCGGCATAAAGATCGATGACTACCTCGCGCTCACCCGCTATGTGCTTAACAACGTAAACCCCGTTACGGATATCTACTTCAGCCAGGGACCAATGGATGTCTTAGACCATAGCTGTTCAAAACTGGGGTTTGGTGGCAAGATGTGCATTGACGGTACCAAAAAGACAGAGGAGGAAATAACCACGCCTTTGCTGCCTTTTTCGCTAAACCCCGCCTTTTCAAAAGCCAATATTCTGGCTGCTTTCCCGGAAATAGCCGGAATTAATGAAAAACCCGCCCGTGAATGGAATATTCCCGTTTTAATGGTCGCCGTGAAAAAAGACCGGCCAAACCACGTTTTCGAATTGCATGAAAAAATATCTATTTTACCGGGAATAGATGAAATTAAGATTATTTTATATGTTGAATATACTATAAATGTGGACGATATTGCAGACGTATTATGGCGTTTTTGCAACAATCTTGATCCGAAAAGGGATCATTTTTATGGTGGCAGGCAAAAAAACATCCTTGGCCTGGACGGCACACGTAAAACAAAAAAGTTTGATAACTTTGACAGGCCATGGCCCAATATCATAGTGGCTGATGACCAAACTATTGCAGCTGTTGACGGCAAATGGAGTAGCTTAGGGTTGGGTGAAAAAATTATTTCTCCATCTTTACGCTACAAAACCCAACTATATAGGGGGGGTGCGACTGTCTTAGATAGTGAATAACGGTTTTTTTTATAACTTTAGTAAAATTTAATAATAATGAAACGCATACTTTTAGCCTTTTCCTTACTTATTGCAACGTTAGGCTTTACATCAGTTCAGCATGCATCGGCACAGGTTACTGCAGCTTCTTTCAACACACAGGTCAACCTGATGGATTCTTACATCGGCGCGGGTAATATCACCGCCGCACAAACCACTTTTGATACGCTCAACTCAATGATGAAAAGCGTATTGGCCGTTACAAAGAACAGCATCAACACTGCCGCTACATCTGCAGATAAAGCAACCTATACTGCGTTAATTCGTAACCAGGTATCTATTTACCACGCTATTTGGGCGCTGAAGAGCGATCTTGCTACAAATCGTACGGCAATTCATAATAAATTAGAAGACTTTGACGCAACTATTTATTAGTTTCGGGTGTAGTTCTGTTTTTACCTTGTAATACTCATAAAATGAAACGTATTCTCATAGCAAGTTTCCTGTTTATTGCTGTATGTACCGTGGTATCTGTTCAGCGTCTGTCTGCACAGGTTACACATATAGCAGCAACCGATTTTACTACCCAGGTCAACCTGCTGGATTCATACATAGCCGCGGGCAATACAACTGCTGCACAAACCGAATGGACTACCGTTCATAACATGATGATAGCAGTGCTTTCTTATACAAAAAACAGTATCAAAGACGCCGCTACTGAAGCCGACAAAGCTTCTTACCGTACTATAATGACTAACCAAAGAGATCTTTATCAAACGATCTGGACCCTAAAATCAGATCTTACTGCCAACCGGGCTGCTCTTCACAGCAAACTCGGCGAGTTCGACCTGACGATTTATTAATTAGTTATGGATAATAATGGTTTATAAAGTTCCGGAAATCCGGAACTTTATATTTTTAGACCTGTTCCGCATATCATTTAATATAGTCGTAATCTACTTTTGAACTTTTAATTTTAAATTTGCAACATGCCAAAAAGAGTCACAGCCCTCGGGGGTATTTTCATGAAGTGCAGCGACCCGGCTGCTATGCGTAGCTGGTACGCCACACACCTTGGTTTTGTCACCGACTCGTACGGCACCACATTCGAATGGCGCTACCCCGACGAGCCCAACAAAAAAGGGCAGACCGTATGGAGCCCGTTTGCAAAGGACACCACTTACTTTGCGCCATCTGCAAAGGAATTCATGATAAACCTTCGCGTAGAAAACCTGGAGTGGCTGCTTGGTGAGCTCAAAAAAGAAGGTATTGAGCAGATCGGTGAGATGCAGGCTTACGAATACGGTAAGTTTGCCCACATCATGGATCCTGACGGTAACAAAGTTGAATTATGGGAGCCGGTAGATGAAGTATTCGGGGAAATGACAGAGGAAAATACCACTAAGTGATCAGGGCCGCTTTCCGGCAAGCATTGCTGTATGTAACTGTTGTATTACCTCATCCAGCTTTACAGAGAGTTCCTTGGTGAAGCCATAGCCTTCTGTTTGCTCGCATAGGTAGAACCAGTACCATGTCTGGTGTGCTGCATTATCTGCAAGCTTCATTTTTTGCATCACTTCATCCATACTATCAGAGCTCTGTGCATCCATTATATGTGCACCTATTGATGTACCGCTTTTCAGTATCTCTGCTGCAAGTATATGTTTCTTGTTACTTTCCAGTTGTTCGGCATACTTAATGACCATCAAAGAAAATTCAATAGAGTTTTGAATAATGGGGTCTTTCGAATGGTCATTCCTCATGTATACGATTTTTTAGCTTCCAAATATAATCAGATTATGGTAATCCGGCGTATTTCCAGCCTGTTTCCTGTGCATTATGCCCGTATTAATTCCATATGCAGTACCCTTTTAATTCGGGATTAAATAGTATTTTTACCGCTCAATCACTTTTTTGTGAAAGCAATAATCCCGGTTGCGGGCGCTGGTACCAAGCTTCGCCCGCTTACATACACCCAGCCAAAAGCACTCATCCCTATAGCCGGAAAGACCATACTTGGTGTCATAGTAGATCAGCTACTGGATGCCGGGGTTACCGAATTCGTATTTGTTATCGGGTACCTGGGCGAGAAGATACAGCGCTACATAGATAAGACCTACCCGCACCTCAAGCATACCTTTGTTACCCAGAACGACCGCCGCGGTACCGGCCATGCTATATGGCTCACACGTGAGGCGGTGAATAATGATGAGGTCATGATCGTACTCGGTGATACCGTATGCGATTACAATGTAAAAGATATACTCAACAGTGATGTATCACAGATAGGGGTACGCAAAGTAGATGATCCCCGCAGCTTTGGTGTAGCCGAGCTCAATGATAAGGACGTGGTCATCCGTATGGTGGAGAAGCCGCTGATACCTAAGTCTAATATGGCTATGGTGGGCATCTACTATATAAAGGAGACCACCGCCATGTATGCAGCGCTCGAAAAGCACCTGCATAATACCGCCGATGAGAACGGCGAATACCACCTTACCAATGCCCTCCAGCACATGATAGAGGATGGTATCAAGTTCCATGCTTTCCGCGTCAATAACTGGTTCGACTGTGGCAAGAAGGAATCTCTGCTTTCTACCAACGCCATACTGCTGAAGCAGATGGATGACGAGAACCCGCAAAAGGAAACACCCTCATTCGATACTACTGTTATCATACCGCCCGTAAGCATAGCCGAGGGCTGCACCATACGCCACTGCATCATAGGTCCTAATGTCACCATAGGCGAGTATACCAAGATGGAATCATCTATTGTGCGCGACTCTATCATTGGCTCCTATGCCGAGCTGCAACAGGTAGTGCTTAACTCCTCCATTATCGGCAACGACGCCTACGTGCGCGGCCTCAGCCAAAGCCTCAATATCGGTGACAATACAGAAATAGACCTCGGTTAACAACCACATTCTCTCCGAGGTACGAGGAATTTCTATAGTTTAAGGGCCAAATTATGAGATGACGATCTTAGTTTCCTTCGATCTCAATCAGCCGCTCTCCATTGTTGAGCATCGCGATGATCGTTGAAAAATTCTTTTCCAGTATCTCCCGCATTCTGGCATTACTTGTATTTCCAGAAGTTATCCATATGATTTGCGGAGGTGGTCCGAAGCGTTCTAGCAGTTTTACAAAATCTGCATCCTTGCTCATGACCATTGCATTTTGCTTCTTAGCCTTCTGAAAAATGGCCTCATCCCCTGCATCCCGCAGGCCTAATGATCGAACAGAATGTGCCGTAATGATGTCACCATATTGTTGGTTCATCCACAATGCCAATGAGGGAGAAAGTTGTGCGTCTATCCATATTTCCATGTAGAGGAAGGATTATTTAAGCAGCAAGAACAGGATGGTCGAATTTATAGCTCACATACTTCAATGCGGCTTCAATATCTGCCCGCTCCAGGTCGGGCAATTCCTCAAGCACCTGGTCCTGGGTAAGGCCGGAGGCCAGTAGATCAATTATGTCAACCACGCGTATCCTCATGTTCCTTATACAGGGACGCCCGCCGCATTGCTTTGGGTCAACTGTGATCCGGTCTTTCCATGAATTAGATTCCATTTTTTACGTCCTTTCTATAACAAAGATAATAATTTGAACGGATACTGCGCTCATTCGACCCTGCCTACCGGCACAGGCTCACCCTCTCGAAGCCTGTCCTGAGCCTTAGTCGAAGGGGGAGAGGCCTCTGGCATAGTTTTATATGTATTACAATATCTCACTAATTTTGTAAAAACACGCTCCATGAAAAAGTTCTTAACACTCGTATCATGTGTACTGTTGTTTACTGCTGTGCAGGCGCAGGAGAAGAGGGGTGCGGCCCCTAAGCGCGACCTGCCCGGCATCAAAGCCTGCATGCTTACTGCACAGCAAAATCTGCCGCTCTTTACCCAAAGCCTTGCCGACCCATCGCAGGCGCATGATGTGAACTCCATCATTAAGGACATAGAGCTATACATAGACTCTATGCCTAAAAGCAAAACCTATAGCGATGAGCTGCTGATGAAACATTTCGCGCCGCTGCGCCATTTCTTTCTTACCACTACCAACAAGACCACGGTTGCCGCTGAGTTCCTGTATACCGATGCGCCATACCGGTTTTGCATGTACAACGATACTGCTCTTGCCCTGTATATATGGGCGGTGAAAGATGGCGACACCTACAACCTCAGCAAAATGACGGAGAAACATGTGGCTAAGCTGGCGTTTGAGAACTGCCTGCTGCCATCGCTTGCCGCGCTCGATGAGTTTAAGGACAATGACATAAAGTACATAGCGCTGAGCATATACTATGGTTGCAAAGATACCCGCGAGGGCGCACCGGGTGTAGCCGCTGTGCCATACTGTCTCACTCTGGTAGCCCGCCTGACCGATATACAGCAGTTTGCTGCAGGGCTCATTACCGCCAAGGGCCTTATGGCCAATGCAGAAGTGTACCTTGCTGATGCGGATGATTTACGTAGAATTTTGGTGGAATAATTTTGTGAAAATTTACTTGATTATCATTCTTTCAGTTTATACAAAACAGAAAATTAGATGCCTGCGTCTTTGAGGACTTACAATATCAACGCATTGAACTTATATGTTCTACAAAACTATTCAGTGTCATTATTTTATCCCGAAACTCTAACGGAAAACTCGTTAAATATGGTTTAGGCACAACAAGGCAAACGTTGTATCTGTACATTTCATCCACTCGCTAATTCATTGATCATCAATAAAACCATGGGAGAAAAAAATTTTCTGGAAAATGGGCCATTCCACACCCACAACATCCCGATTTTCACTTTTGAATTTTGACTTTTGAATTACCTTTAGCATATGTCTGAAAATAATCCCGAAAAGAAACTGTTTTTGCTGGATGCGTTTGCGCTGATATTCAGGGCGTATTATGCGCTGATACGCAACCCGCGCCTTACCACCAAGGGGAAGAATACGAATGCACAGTTCGGATTTACGAATACACTACTGGAGCTGCTGAACAAGGAAAAACCTACGCACCTGGCGGTGGTGTTTGACACGGGCGCACCCACAGAGCGCCATACGGACTTTGCAGATTACAAGGCCAACCGGCAGGAAACGCCTGAAGACCTGAGCGCGGCGGTGCCGGATATAAAGCGCATCATAAAGGGTTTTAACCTGCCGTGCCTGGAGCTGGATGGCTACGAGGCCGATGACATTATAGGCAGCCTGGCACTGGAAGCCGCAGACCTCGGCTATACCGTATACATGGTAACGCCGGATAAAGACTACGGGCAAGTGGTGAGGGAAAAGGTGTTCATCTACAAACCCAAAAGCGCATTCAGCGACCAGGCGGTGCTGGGTGAAAAAGAGGTGTGCGAAAAGTGGGGCATCAAGCGGGTGGACCAGGTGGTGGATATGCTGGGCCTGATGGGCGACGCGGTAGACAACATACCGGGCATACCGGGCGTGGGCGAAAAGACCGCCGCAAAGCTGCTGGCGGAATATGACAATATAGAGAACATACTGGCCAACGCGGACAAAATAAAGGGCGCGCTGGGCGAGAAGATACGCAACGGCAAAGACCTGGCGCTGATGAGCAAGAAACTGGCCACGATAATTACGAATGTGCCGGTGCCTTTTCATGAAGAGGACTTCAGGGTGAAGGAAAAAAATGCAGAGGCCATAAAGCAGGTGTTTGACGAGCTGGAGTTCAGGGGGCTGAGTAAGCGGGTACTGGGCACTGCAGGTGAGGCGCAGGATATATGGCAGGGGCAGAAGGCAGAAGGCAGTAAGCAGGGGGCAGATAGTGGCCGCAGTTTGGACTTGTTTGGCAACCCGGTGGCGCAGAAGGCAGGAGGCAGGAAGCAGGAGGCAGAGACAGAGGGGCTGATGGCTGAGGCAGATGGCAGTGATGAGAATTTAGATAATCTGCCGGCAAACCTTACTACGCTGGAGCAGGTGCCGCATGTGTATACGCTGGTGCAAACGGATGAGGAGATAACGGAGCTGCTGGCGCACCTTGCGGGTAAAAAAGAAATAGCCTTTGATACCGAGACCACAAATATAGATGCCAACCTTGCCGACCTGGTGGGGCTGAGTTTTTGCTACGAGCAGGGCGTGGCGTGGTTTGTGAGTGTGCCCGAGGACAGGGCGGGTGTGATAAAGGTACTGGAGCGTTTCAGGCCGCTGTTTGAAACACCGGATATACTGTGGGTGGGGCAAAACATAAAGTATGATATGATGATGCTGAAGTGGTATGGCTATAGCCTGAAAGGGCCCATATACGATACCATGCTGGCCAACTATGTGATAGACCCTGATGGCAAGCGCAGCATGGATATGCTGAGCATGAAATACCTGAGCTACGCCCCCGTGAGCATAGAAACACTGATAGGCAAGAAGGGCAAGGGACAGACATCTATGCGCGAAGCGCCGCTGGAAGCGGTGAAGGAATACGCCGCAGAGGATGCGGACATAACACTGCAACTGAAAAAAGCCTTTGACCCGATGCTGCTGGAAAAGGACGTGAAGCGGGTGTTTGACGAGGTGGAAAATCCGCTGGTGCCGGTGCTTATAGATATAGAGTATGAAGGCGTAGGGCTGGATGTGCCTTTTCTGCGGGAGTATTCGAAATTACTGGAAGTAGATATAAAACTGGCCGAGGAGAATATATACAACCATGCAGGCGTGAAGTTTAACATCGGTTCACCGAAGCAGTTGGGCGAGGTGCTGTTTGAAGTGATGAAGATAGATGCGGGGCAGAAGAAGACCAAGACAGGGCAGTATGCCACAGGTGAAGACGTGTTGCAGAAGCTGCGTAACAAGCACCAGGTGGTGGAAGCCATACTTGCCTACCGCGAGCTTACCAAGCTGAAGAGCACTTACGTAGACTCCCTGCCCGACCTGATAAACCCGAAGACGGGCAGGCTGCACACGAGCTTTAACCAGGCTGTAGCGGTAACGGGCAGGCTGAGCAGCAATAACCCGAACCTGCAGAACATACCCATACGCACAGACCGCGGGCGGGAGATACGCAGGGCGTTCATAAGCCGCGGGGATGGTTTTACGCTGGTATCGGCCGACTACTCGCAGATAGAGCTGCGCATAGTGGCGGCCATAAGCGGCGATGAGAATATGATAGCGGCATTCAAGGAAAACAAAGACATACATACCGCTACCGCTGCCAAAGTATATGGCGTGGCCGAAAGCGAGGTGACCGGGGCGATGCGCCGCGCGGCAAAGGCCGTG
Organism: uncultured Bacteroidota bacterium; assembly: GCA_903821975.1. Classification (GTDB taxonomy): domain Bacteria; phylum Bacteroidota; class Bacteroidia; order Chitinophagales; family Chitinophagaceae; genus Nemorincola. The sequence continues at coordinate 5,817 of CAIJNJ010000021.1, read as the reverse complement.
AACTTCGGTATCATCTACGGGCAGTCGGCTTTCGGGCTGGCGGAGAATATAGGGGTGAGCCGCACGGAGGCTAAAACGATCATAGATAATTACTTTACGCAGTACTCATCCATAAAGCAGTACATGGACCGCTCCATAAACTTTGCCAAAGAACACGGCTACGTGGAAACGGTGATGGGCCGCAAGCGCTGGCTGAAGGACATCTACAGCGCCAACTTTACGGTGCGCGGCTATGCAGAGCGCAACGCCATAAACATGCCCATACAGGGCACGGCCGCAGATATGATAAAGCTGGCCATGATCACTATACACCGCGAGATAGTGAAACGCGGTATGCGCACACGCATGATACTGCAGGTACATGATGAGCTTGTATTTGACGTGCCGCTGGACGAGGTGGAAGAAGCCCAGCAAATGATAAAGACCGGCATGAGCAACGCCATGAAGCTACCGCACGATGTGCCGCTGAACGTAGAAACCGGCAAGGGGAATAACTGGCTGGAAGCACATTAAAAAAGTAAAGAGCAAAAATTAAAAAGTAAAAAAGCAGGTTGCCAGACTATAAGGTAAAGGTCAAAAGTGAAAACCTAAAAGCACATTAAATCGTCTGAACCGGTTCTTCGACTTCGCTCAGAATGACATTGGATTTAAGGATTACCGTGATCCGGATTTCTTTTCAAGGCAATCTCTTAATCAAGCGAATCAAGGTTCAGACCCTTCTCCATATTTAGGTGGGGTATACCTACTTCAGTGAATTCGGGGCCGATGATGTCGTAGTCCATGCTTTTGTAGAATTCGTGTATCACTTTGCGGGCGTGAAGGATCACTTTTTTGTAGCCGTTCTGTGCGGCGTATTTTTCAAGGGCCTGTACCAGCAGCCTGCCGATGCCTTTGCCCTGCCATTCGTTGTATACGGCCATGGCGCGTAACTGGGCAGTATCGGTGTCTATAGGCTCCATAAGCACACAGCCGATGATGACGCCTTCATGCTCGGCAATGAAGATGGTGTTGCGGTGGTCGCGGCTCATGTCTTCGTTCTTCAGCGACAGGCCGAGGGGTTTGCGGAGTATCTCTTCGCGCAGATCCCATACTTCCTGATAGCGCGGAGATGCTGAGGTGATATGTGAGACGGAGATGTTCATTGTTTTAGTCGAGTTCTACGGTTGTGGTCTCGGTTGCTTTTATGAAGAATATCTTCACTTTCTCTGAAACGGATGGGCCGCCGGGACCTTTGCGGTAGTGCACCTGGTATTCGCCGGGCTGCATTCTCAGCGGCTGTGTGGCCACGTCTTTCATATTCAGGGTATGAAAAGGGCCGAATTTATCGCCATCCTGTTTATAGAGAACCGAGGTAGCTAATTTAGGATCGAAGATGAATTTTGCAAAACCGGGTTGCGGTATGGTGATCACAGATTCGAAGAAATCGATCTCTTCATTACGGTCTATCTGCGGGAAGGTGTTTATCATGATGTGATAATTACCGGGATCGTATTCCAGGCGGGCATTGCACTTCTGGTCCTGCACGCGTCCCTGTGCTTTATTGCGCTCTATCACCCTTGCCACAAACTCGACTACAGGGCGATCAGGCGCGCCGGCATACTGAAAGCTGAGGCTTGTAGGGGGTATCGTAACGGTGATCTTGTTCCTCTTGTTCTGCTCGATCTTTACGTTCCTGAGGCCCAGTACCCTCTTCGCGGAGAGTGAAATGTTGTAAGTGCCTACGGGAATATTGGTGATGGGGTCGGGGTTACCGCTGCCATCAACGGTGCGGTAAAATGTCTTCATCACACTATTGGTAACGGGTTCCAGCAGCAGCATCTGCGGGGTAGATGTGAAGAGCTTGCCATGACCGTTAGTGAGGTATATCTCCACCGTAGTCTCCTTAGCATCTTCTGTGGCGTCTATTGTATATGTCGCCGGCTTAAACGGTGCACTGGTTTCCTTTAACGGTATGGGGGTTCCTTTGGGGACGGGGGTTTTAGGAATGTCAATTTTAAGTGGTGGCAATTCCGGCGGCCTGCGCTGCACAATGGCCTGGTCTGCAATTACGAATATCATATGGCGCGTGCTGGGTGGCAGTATCTGCACACGGGCTATCTTCTCTGCCTTAGGTGCAGCAACGGGTGGCGTCTCCGTTACCACGGGCGGTGAGGATGGTATAGGGCGGGCGGCGGGCTTACTTGCAGTTGGGGGGCTTGTAGCGAGATCGGTTGGCTTCACCACTTTGGTATGCGAAATGGTTTCGGGGGTAGCGGTTGCAGGAACATCAATATCCGGCACCGCCAGCGACCTGATGGTCTCCATTTTTTTGGTGCCCGGCAGTGTTATTGCAAATGTGCTGACTGTGGTTAATGATACGTGCTTTATCTTCTCCTGTGTTATTGTCGCTTCCGCTTTGATCTCTGGTGTAGGCGCTGCGGCAATGAAGTCCATTCCTTTTGCAACCGGTGGTGCGGGGTGTATTACAGATACGGGTTTTATCTGCATAGGCTCGGATGCTTCCTGAATTTTAGGAGCTGATGCAAATACGGGTTCCATTTTTTGCTGTGCAGAAACAGGTGTGCTGACCATTTTTGCACGTGCAGGGTTTAGCACAGCGATATGCTCAGGCTCGGGGGCAACAACTATGTCAACAGGAGAAACGGGTATTGTTCTCATGGACTGCTGTGCATATACTGGTGTGCGTAGCTCTTTAGGCTGGGCGTAAGAAACGGTTGTAATGTTTTCCGGCTCCGGTATCACTATTATTTCAATTGTAGGAACAGGCATCTGACGCAGCCCTTTTGTAGATGATACCGGCGTGAAAAGCATGGCTCTCGCACCAAGCGCAAGACGCGGGATGTTTTCGGGTGGTGGCTTTACAGGCGCTTCGTCCATCTTGATCTTCGTCACCGGTTTGGGTACGGCCGTTGTATCGTGTTTGGGGGCAGGCTTTGGTGTTTCTTTTACGATCACTTTGGTAATGGTATCCTTAGCTGTCTTTACCGGCTTGGTAATTACTGATTCGCCTGATTCTTTTTTTACGGGTTTCTCCTGGGTGGGCTCCGTTGTTTTAATTACAGGGATATTCACCTTTAGTGCGCTTGGTACATTGGCAGCCAATGTCTGTAGTTCTTTATATTCTGCCTTGGTGATCTTAATTGCCGGGCGAAAGGCATTAACGATTGTTGTAACGGCTTTGGGCATATCCGCATCTTTTGTTACCTGCAGGTAATCGCCCATGCATGCGTAAGTAACTTTAAGGCTTGCGTCATCTTCAAGGCTTACAATGTAGGGTTTGAAGTACACCTTGTACTTCATAAGCTTTTTCATCACTTCGCAGATATCGCCGCCACAGCTTTCGCCACCGTCCGTAATGAGTATGATGCTGTAAGCATTCCGGTCTTCATCTACGAGGTCGAATTTTGCTGCCTGCAAGAGAGCATAGGCAATGGGGGTGACACCAAGCGGGTGTATATCCTCAAGACGGAGGGCCATTTGGGTCCTGTTGTCTTTACTGAAAGCTACTTCGCTTTTTGTGTCGTAGCAGTTATCCTGCTCTACCGTGTATTGGTGCCCAAAAACGCGGAGCGAGAATTCTACTTCGTTATTTATGGCATAGATGCTATCCATAAGGCGAAGGATGAGCTCATCGGCGGCCTTATATTTTTCCTTACCGCTGGGCCATTTTTGTATCATACTGGATGACTCATCGAGCAAAATGAGAATGCGCGACTGTGTCAGTTCATTCTGGGATTGAGAAAATGAACTATACGTACAGAAAAGACCAAGAAACAGTAATAAAACCCCTTTTAACCGCATGAAACACACTTAATAAACAAACCTACACCAAATGGACGAAATCGAAATTCAAATTTACCAACAAATAACAAGTTATAAAGGGCTATTAATGATGGTCTTGCCAAGTCTATGTTAAAGATAATTCTATATGCCATTTACCATGTGCCGCTTACAAACCTGGAGAATATACTTTTGTGGAATGATTATTTAGTTGCTATATTTCATCAAGTTATAAAAGCACCAAGATCTTAATGAAAATACTTTTATCCTGTTTGATCTGTTTATTATCTGTAATACCTGCTTACGCCAAGCGAAGTGACAGCCTTTTAATGGCGCGGCACTATACAAAACTGGAGCAGTATATAACTATGCGCGACAGCGTGAAGTTATTTACGTGCATATATATACCCAAAAATAATGCCGAGGATCACCCTATCCTGATGCAGCGCACGCCTTATTCCTGTGCACCATACGGACAGGATACGTTAATGGACTTCTGGAGCACTTATCAAAAAGCGTATGTTGATGAGAACTACATACTGGTAATACAGGACGTGCGTGGCAAGTGGATGAGCGAGGGCGAATATATGGACCTGCGGCCCTGCAATCCGGCCAAGAAAAACCCGAAATGTGTTGATGAGAGTACAGATAGCTATGACACCATAGACTGGCTAGTAAAAAACATACCCCATAACAATGGTAAAGTGGGTATATACGGTATCTCGTATCCCGGATTTTATGCGATCATGGCGGCGGCAAGCCACCACCCGGCATTGGTAGCGGTGAGCCCGCAAGCGCCATGTATCGATTGGTATGTAGGTGATGATGATCACCATAACGGGGCTTTTTTCATGATGGATGAGTTTGATTATGATACCCCCTTTGGATTAGGATTTGGGGTGCCTCATCCACACCCTACTTCTGTTCCACCGGTTGCGAAACCTTACCCAATTCATGATAATTATAAATTTTACCTGGAGCATGAGCCGCTGCCATTACTGACAAGCCTGACCGGTGACAGTATCAGCTTCTGGAAAGACCTGATAAACCACCCCGATTATGATGCGTGGTGGAAAGACAGAGATGCGCGCAAGGCTACAAAAGACCTGCAACCGGCTATGTTGTGGGTAGGCGGCACCTTCGATGCCGAAGACAACTGGGGTGCATGGAACGGATATCTTACTGCTGAGAAAAATAATCCGGGCAAGGCATTCAATAAACTGGTGATGGGCCCTTGGTACCATGGGCAATGGGACAATAAGGATGGTACGCACATGGGCAACATAAAGTTCGGAAGCAACACAGCCACATGGTACCAGCAAAATGTAGAAGTTCCTTTTTTTAATTATTTCCTGAAAGGAGAGGGTGATCTGTCGACCTTAGCGAAGGCAACGATTTTTATTACCGGAACCAATGAATGGAAGAGCTTTGGCCAATGGCCGCCTGCCGCTAAGAAGGATGAGCGTTTATACCTTCAGAGTGATGAACAACTGGATTTTAAAGCGCCTAAGTCAACGAGCAGTTATAGTGAATACATAAGTGATCCGCACAGGCCGGTACCTTATACGCAGGATGTACATTTTAACCGTACGCGCAACTATATGACCGACGACCAGCGATTTGCCGAGCGCAGGCCGGATGTGATCACCTTTAAAACGGAACTGCTGGAATCGGATATTACGCTTACCGGAAATGTTATTGCATCACTACAGGCATCTATTTCCACCACTGATGCGGACTTCGTGGTGAAACTCATCGATGTTTTCCCCGATAGCCTTTCTTATAATTTTGTGAACATTTATGATGATACCGAGACCGTATTAAAATACCCAATGGGTGGTTATGAGATGCTGGTACATGGAGAGGTTATGCGGGGGAAATACCGTTATAGCCTGGAAAAGCCGGAACCATTTGTGCCGGGTAAAATAACACCGGTTTCCTTTAAGATAGGAGATGTGGCACATACCTTTAAGAAGGGGCACCGCATAATGGTGCAGATACAAAGCAGTTGGTTCCCGCTGGTGGATATGAACCCGC
>CAIJNJ010000020.1 GCA_903821975.1 uncultured Bacteroidota bacterium | reverse complement strand
TCTTATGTGGCAGTCCCTTCGCACGAAGCAGAGCCCGACCTGCTGATACATACTTCCGGCTATGGCGCAGGGCTTATTGCCACTTATTTAAGGCACCACTTTGCAGTGTCGCTTACAACAGGATTTATAATACCATCGGAGTATAAGGGCAATGCTACTGATAAATTCGGGGGCATATACCCTACCACTATTCAGTACGGGAATGCTATTAATTATGACCTGTCATTTGGTTATTTGTTGTTCCCGCGCAACTATAAAGACTACAAACAAACCAACTGGAATGTGTATTGCGAATTTATCGGCAAGTCTTATGGAGCGGCCAATGTTACCCAACTTGACGGCCCACCAAGTCCTATATTACCCAACCCCGAAGTAATAAAGGTGGCCAATACATCGCCTATATTGCGGGCTGGCAATTACATGGACATTAACCCTGGTATCCAATGCATTATTAATTCCACTTACCGAATAGACATGTCGGTTGGCTTTCCCCTTATCAATACATCCTATGATCATTTGTACCCGCTGTACTTAATAGGCGTTCAGCGTTATTTTTTCCCTTTCGCCAAACATACTTCGGCAAAAACTGATTAATTATTGAAAATGAAAGCCTTCAATTCAATAGTGTGGATCCTTACCATTTCGTTGTTTGTAACAGGATGTAAAAAAACATCCGCATGTATCAGTTCCGGCGGCGGAACGGGGGGCAGCGGTATTATTTCCGTAAGCCCCGAGCACTATGGCCTGTATATTGACACCTGCACGATATACATCAAGTATGGCACACTTGATGCGCCTGCCAATGGCATTTATGATGATTCCCAGGTATGCCACTTGCCAGCCGGCGATACCGTTCCTGTTGCAACATTTACCAATCTTAAGGCAGGCCTTTACTATTTTTATGGTTATGGCCACCACGTAGGATATAGTTATGTTTCAGGTGGTAAACCATATACTTTGTGTACGGAAAAAACGACGAATATTTTTTTAACTACCTATGCCCCTTGATTGCCCTATTAACTTGAAGCTAACTGAAAATATAGCACACTCATTCTTTTACTTAGCATACTTCAGGGGAAAATCATTAATTTCGATATGATGAAATGGTTCATTTTCATATTAGTTATTATTAGTCCTTGCCTGATCGCAAGTAGTTGCCACAAACATTCATCATGTGTCACCTCGGGCGGTGGTGTGGGCGGTACAGGTACGCTTTCAGTTACACCTACACACTCCGGCATATACATAGATAGCTGCATGGTATATATCAAGTATGGCACCCTCGACGCACCGACCAACGGTGTTTACGATGATTCGCAGGCTTGCCATTTACCGGCCGGTGATACCGTACCCGTGGCTGTATTTACAAACCTAAAAGCAGGTATATATTATCTATATGGCGTCGGTTATCATGCTACATACTCGCCGCCCGGAGTGAAAGGGGCAATTCCATACACGCTATGCTCAGAGCAAGCAGCCAGTTTATATTTACCCACTTATTCTTACCCATAAGTGCCGATCAATATATTACTCGCGAATATTATGCCCATTTCCCGCTCAAAAAAACCATAAATAATCGTACTTTCGCACCCTGATTTTACTTATTATTTCTTTATTAAATGTTGCGGCAGGAGCCTATTAAAGCAAAGTGGCATATAGTGGCGGTATCACGCGCACGGGACTACAACCAGTTATTGAAGCCCAATCTCAGCGGCATGGTGGTATTCAGCAGTGTTATTGGCTACCTGATGGCTCCCAATGTTCATTTTTTATGGAACGACATGATGGTCTGGAAGCAGATCATTATCCTTTTTACAGGCGGCATGCTGGTTACCGGCGGCGCCAATACCATAAACCAGATACTGGAACGCGAAAGCGATGCACTGATGAAGCGCACCCGCAACCGCCCAATGCCTGATGGCCGCATGGGTCATAAAGAAGCGTGGGTTTTTGCGGCAATTACAGGCATCAGCGGTGCATTATTACTGGGCTATTACTTTAACCCTTTAGCAGGCGGATTGAGTTTCCTCTCATTATTATTATATGCATTTGCCTACACCCCCATGAAAAAAATACACCCGGTAGCCGTTTTCATCGGCGCTATACCGGGTGCATTACCTCCACTGATTGGCTGGGTGGCCGCTACCAATGGTTTTGCCATGGGTGGGTGGATACTGTTCATACTCCAGTTCTTCTGGCAGTTCCCGCATTTCTGGGCCATTGCCTGGGTGGCATTTGACGATTATAATAATGCCGGCATCCGCATGCTGCCTACACGCGAAAAAGAAACAAGATTCACAGGCATCCAGTGTATGCTGTATAGCCTGGTGCTGATACCCATGGCTATGGTGCCGCACGCCATAGGCCTCATAGGTAATGTGGGTATGTGGGTATGTGTACTTTGTGGTATGATGTACTTTGGTGCATCCGTGCTGTTTTATTTAAAGAATGATTACAAATCGGCCCGCAGGGTAATGTTTTCATCATTTATTTATCTGCCAACCATCCTTTTGGCATTGGTGATAGACAAGATATAATAGGAATTGGGAATTAGGCCCCGATAGCTGTCGGAATGTAATTGGGATTGATTTTTGAAATTTAGTTTATATGGATACGATAATGGAGCAGCGGGGAGAAAGAAAAAAGATACATCCGCAAAAATTCATGATGTGGGTGGCTATGGCAAGCATAAGCATGGCTTTTGCCGGTCTTACCAGTGGTTATATGGTAAGAGAGGCGCAGGGCAACTGGCGGTATTATCACCTGCCACCGGTATTTACCTATTCTACTGTTGCTATTATCCTCAGCAGTATCACAATGATACTGGGATTGAGGGCCTTTAAAACAAGGCAAATACCCCGCTACAGGATGCTCATTACTGCAACATTAATACTCGGCCTGCTCTTTGGCGCATTACAATGTGCCGGTTTCTACCAACTGTACCACCAACTGCAACAGGTAAGGATAAACGGGCAGATACTTAACGATGCCCAGACCGTGCGCCTGAATGGCAATCCAAGTGAATCCTTCCTGTTTATTATCGCCGGTTTACATCTTGCCCATCTGCTGGGTGGAATTATTGCATTATTATTTGTATTTTTCCGCGCCTTTAGTGTAAAAATAAAGACCTATAACGCAACAGGATTAGAGATAGTAGCCAGTTACTGGCACTTCTTAGATGTATTGTGGATATATTTATTTGTATTCTTTCTGGTAAATCAGTAAAATTATATAGAAATTCGCACCTGCCTACCGGAGGGAGGCGCGGATTACAATAACACTTAAAATAGTCTATGTCACAAACAACAGTAATTACAGCAGCTAAAGAACCAAGTTTATGGGCTGGCGGACGCTCACCGTACAATGTGAGCTATGGAAAAATGATGATGTGGTTTTTCCTTTTATCGGATGCCCTTACTTTCGGCGCATTCCTTATCTCTTACGGAACTACCCGTTTTTTCAGCGCTGTATGGCCGGATCCTAACCAGGTGTTCAAGTCTTTCCCTTTTATGGGTGAGCATAACCTGCCGCTTCTGTTTGTGAGCTTAATGACATTCATACTTATCATGAGTTCGGTAACTATGGTGCTTGCAGTACACGCAGGCCACTATGGCGACAAGAAGAATGTAGCTAAATGGCTTTTATGGACCATCGTAGGTGGTATATGCTTCCTTAGTTGCCAGGCATGGGAATGGACACACCTTCATGGTGAGCATGGCTGGTGGGGTTCGTTCACAGATGTGAATACACCGATATCACAGTTCAAAGGATTTTTCAATCCACACAAAGAAGCTGTAGAGAACATTTTGAATAACCACCCGCTTGTGGCTATGCAAGCTACGCACGACTTCTTTAATTACTTCTTTACTATTACCGGTTTCCATGGTGGTCACGTAACTACAGGGGTGGTCTTCAACATCCTTATTCTTGTAAATACTGTTAACGGTGTTTACGAGCGCCGCGGCCATTATGAAATGGTTGAAAAAATAGGCCTTTACTGGCACTTTGTAG
>CAIJNJ010000019.1 GCA_903821975.1 uncultured Bacteroidota bacterium | reverse complement strand
GGCCTCGTAGTACAATGGATAGTATATGAGTTTCCGAAGCTCCGGATCCAGGTTCGATTCCTGGCGAGGCCACAAAGGAGCAAGCCAGTCGCGTTCGCGAGAAAGTTACTACTCGCGAAGTATATTGCTTAGTTCGTTGAGGAGATTGTGGAAATTATGCGTTAATTTTATTTATGGAGCAGGTAGTACTGGTAGACGAAAAAGATAACGAGATAGGAATTATGGAAAAACAGCAGGCCCATCTTGAGGGCAGGCTACACAGGGCGGTTTCTGTTTTTGTATTCAACTCAAAAGCACAATTATTATTACAGCAGCGCCACCACACCAAGTATCATTCCGGCTCGCTATGGACAAACACATGCTGCAGCCACCCCCACCCTGCGGAGGCACCATTACACGCTGCCGCACGCAGGCTGTATGAAGAAATGGGCATCAAATGTGAGTTGACGGAAGCCTATAGCTTTGTGTATAAAGCACACCTTGACCACGGTATGACCGAACATGAGTTCGACCATGTATTTATCGGCATAAGTGATGATACGCCGGTACCTAATCCCGAAGAGGTTGCCGGGTGGAAGTATATAGATACCGATGCCCTTGCAGTGGAAATAAAAGACACCCCGGAAATATTTACCGAATGGTTTAAAATATGCATCGACCAATGGCATGCAAAACTATTTCCTCCCGCAAAGAAGAAGCCTTACCAATAAGCATAGCAGAAAGAAAATATGAAATACTCCAATATGTATCTATACCCGATTCTTTATCCTGAACGACTTACAATTATAGAATAAATATAGCCCTGCCTTTCTTAAACCTTTTTGCTATATTTCAGTCTAATTCTGTTTTATAACACATCACAATGCTTTCACGTTTAGCGCTTGTATCTGCTTTCTTACTAACCTCCTTCATATCATTTGCACAAACTTATTCTATCTCCGGCCGTATTGCCGATTATAAAGATACTTCTGCACTTATTGGAGTTACAGTGATACTAAAAGACGGTAACGATACCAGCGCAACGACAGGGCTTGGCGCAGCAACAGATGTGAATGGCGGTTTCAAAATAGATGATGTAGCACCGGGTAAATATTTACTACACCTGGAATATGTAGGGTATAGGTCCCAGAATAAAATGGTCGAGGTTACCGATAAAGATTTTTCCGTGGGAACATTGGCCATGAAAGTAACATCAAATGAACTGAAGGGTGTAACAGTAGCTGGTAAACAAATTCGTGCAGAACAAAATGGGGATACGACCTCATTCCATGCAGATGCCTATAAAGTAAACCCGGACGCCACTGCCGAGGACCTGATCACTAAAATGCCCGGCGTATCTTCTGATAACACAGGCGTAAAGGTAAACGGAGAATCTGTGCAGCAGGTATATGTAGACGGCAAGCCATTCTTCGGAACAGACCCTACGCTTGGTGTGAAAAACCTGCCTGCAGAAATAGTAGACAAAGTAGAGATATTCGACCAACTAAGCGATCAATCTCAATTTACGGGCTTTGATGATGGCAACTCTCAGAAGACCATGAACTTCGTTACCAAGAAAGATAAGCGCACCGGGGAATTTGGCAAGATATACGGTGGATACGGCACCGATGGTACTTTCCTTGGTGGAGAAAGTTTTAACTCATTCGAAGGTGACCGTAGAATATCGATCATAGAGTTGTCAAATAACGTGAACCAGCAAAATTTCAGCTCGCAGGATCTCCTGGGTGTATCATCGGGAAGTGGCGGCGGCGGCAGGGGTGGCGGCGCTTTTGGCGGTGGCGGTGGTGGCTCAGCCAGCAGT
>CAIJNJ010000018.1 GCA_903821975.1 uncultured Bacteroidota bacterium | reverse complement strand
ATATCTTACCCGCAGATGTGGTGTCATCTTCTACCAGGCCTCCGGACTCTTCTATAACTTTCGTGAGCTCAGCCTTATAGCCCACGCTCTCTTTTTTCATGCCTTCAAAAATTGCTTTCAGGTCAATATCAAGGCCATTTAATTCTGCTATGGCTTTGTCATAGCCTGCTATCCGGTCATTGTTTATCATCACCAGGTCATTAAGTGTTTCGGTCATTGACTCCTGCATATCCATAAAAAGTAGTTTTCGCTAAACATCTAAAAACTATGCCACCTCGTTTAAAGAATTACAAATTCAAAAGAATTTCATAATATAAAAATGGTTGCATGAAAACACATTTTACTTATTACTTTTGAGCCCTTACTCAGTTTGTTATGGATCCACTGGTTGCAACTCTCGAAATTCTCAAATACACCATCCCCTCGCTGGTCGTATTAATAGCCTGTTACCTCATTGTTAAAAAATTCCTCGTCTCGGAAATTCAGCGCAAACAACTCGCCATCTTTAAGGATACGCAGGATACGACGCTGCGGTTGAAATTGCAAGCATATGAAAGATTGGTGCTGTTTATAGAACGTATCAGCCCGCGGCAACTGATACCACGTGTCTATAATCCCGCAATGACCGTTCGCGATCTGCAATTGGCTATGAGCCATTCCATTACCGGGGAATTTGAGCATAACATGTCGCAGCAGATATATGTATCAAACAATGTGTGGGAAACCGTAAAGAACGTAAAGGAGCAGGAACTGAATATGGTGAACAGGCTGGCGCAAACATTGAATCCTGATGCGCCTGCAAGGGAGCTCCATGCACGTATTCTTGATGTACTGCAAAAAGCCGAGGACGATCTGCCAACAAATGTTGCCCTCCAGATCATCAATAACGAAGTGACGAAAGTCTTATCTTTTGGTATGTAATAAGATGGATACAAAAACGATCAAAACCGATTCCGGGATAGTAATAAAAGAACTGTATTGTGAGCCCGTCAAAATGGACGAGCAGCCCGGGCAATTCCCTTTTACACGCGGCGTTCACGCAGCCATGTATCGCGACCGTTTGTGGACAATGCGGCAATATGCCGGTTTCAGCACTGCGGAAGAATCAAATAAAAGATACCATTTCCTGCTCAGCCAGGGCGTCAGCGGGCTGTCCGTTGCTTTCGACCTGCCTACGCAAATAGGTTACGACTCTGACCATGCAATGGCAGAAGGTGAGGTGGGTAAAGTAGGTGTGGCCATAGATTCCCTGCAGGATATGGAACTGTTGTTCAAGGATATACGCCTCAGCGATATCTCTACCTCCATGACCATTAATGCCACTGCATTCATACTGCTGGCATTATATATAGCCCTGGCGAAAAAGCAAGGGGCCGACATCAAAAAAATATCCGGTACAATTCAAAACGATATACTGAAAGAATACGCAGCGCGTGGCACGTACATTTATCCGCCTGCGCCATCCATGCGCCTCATCACAGATATATTTGAGTATTGCAGCAAGGAAGTGCCTAAATGGAATACCATCTCTATATCCGGCTACCATATTCGCGAAGCAGGGTCTAATGCGGTGCAGGAACTGGCTTTTACACTTGCCAACGGTAAAGCATACCTGCAGGCTGCTATTACCAAAGGGCTGGACATAAATGTATTTGCACAGCGCCTTTCGTTTTTCTTCAATGCACACAACAATGTATTCGAAGAAGTCGCAAAATTCAGGGCTGCAAGGCGTATGTGGGCAAACATTACGAAAGAACTAGGTGCCACCGATCCGCGTGCGCAGATGCTTCGCTTCCACACACAAACCGGCGGCAGCACACTTACCGCACAGCAACCAAAAAACAATATAGTACGTGTTGCACTACAGGGCCTTTCTGCCGTGCTGGGTGGTACACAGTCGCTTCACACGAACGGATATGATGAGGCGCTTTCCCTGCCCACGGAAGAAGCAGCATCAATAGCATTGCGCACACAACAGATAATAGCCTACGAAAGTGGTGCTACCGATACCGTTGATCCGCTTGCAGGTTCTTACTATGTAGAAACACTCACCAACGAAGTGGAAGCTGCCGCATGGAAACTGATCGAAAAGATTGATGCTATGGGCGGTTCTGTAAAAGCCATAGAGCACCACTTTATGCAGGACGAGATAGCCCGTGCAGCATATGCATACAATAAGGCCATAGAAGATAAAAGCAAAATAATAGTGGGCGTCAATAAATTCACCTCTGTAGAAGCTGCCGCTCCACCTGTATTCCGTATAGATGATTCTATACGCGTACAGCAAAGCGAAAAACTGGCAAAGCTGCGTACGGAAAGAAATAATGATGCTGCAAACGCCTGCCTCGCAACTATAAAGCAAAAAGCATCAACTACAGAGAACCTAATGCCTTTTGTAATAGATGCCGTGGAAAACCTCTGTACCCTAGGAGAGATATCAGATACCTTGCGTAGCGTTTGGGGTGAGTATAAAGGCTAACTTTATTACGCAAACTTTTTAGCACAGATATATACTGTTGCACCGTAGGAGCTAAAGCTTTGTAGCAAATCATACCGGCCTTTATCATGCGCCCCGTAGGGTCGCCACAATTGCAGTGGTCTCTTTTTATATAAACGGTTATATCAGGTATGTATTGGGACATATAACCCACGGTTTCAACCGTGGGTATAATAAGAGCTATACAAAGCATGAACCGTTTTAACGGTTTATGGCAGCATGTAGCGTGTTCTACGATGCCTGGTATTAAATTACTTTCTCTAATTCCTTTCGAGGTCTATCAGCATTGCCTTTGCACGCTCGTTGTTAGGATGTTTTTTGAGCAGGTGGTGGAGGTATTTTCTTGCCAGTAATGGCTTTTGGTTGCTGTGATACCATACCGCAATGTTTATCAGGTTCTGTTCATAATCTGGATCCAGCGCATCTGCCTTCATCAGGTAGTCATACGACATGGCATTATTCCCTTGTTGCATATAAATGAACCCGAGGTTTGTATTCGCACTTATATGGTTAGGGTTTTCGCCGATCACAAACTGGAATACTTTAAGCGCATCCGGCACCTTGTTCAGCGCCAGCAGGCATATCCCGTATTTATTCTGGAAATCAAGTGAGTACTTCCATATTTCTGTAGCGCGCTGGTACCATGGCAACGCCTGCTCCGGCTGCTGCAACTGGTAGTAGGCCTCACCCACCCTGTATGCTGTCCATGCGTCCTGCATCATCGCCGGCTGCAATGTTGCTGCATACGTTGTTACCCTCTGAAAATCATTGAGTAGGTAGTACACTCGTATGTAATCGCGGTTCTGTGTTATAGATGCTCCCGCATCATTTTGTTTGCTAAGGTATTTGATTGCAGAGTCAAGCAATGCCTTTGATGGCGCATACCGCTCATAAAACTCCATGTAACTCCGCGCTATGGTTATGGCATCTGGCGTATTGTTGTTAAAGCACTTCATGCCCAGGAAGGCGGTGATCTTTTTGCTGGCGCTGTCCGCTATTGGCCGTTTACGGATAAAGTGGTCCGTAACAGCCACGTGCGGTATATCTATGCTTCCGTTATGCGGCATATGACAGGTAACACAGTCATTGTTCTTTGTCGCACGTACTTGTGCATTTTCGGTACATTGATGTTGCCCGGCTGCCGCCCCGTGACAGTTCTGGCAGGCATTCAGGTATTGTATACGAGGCGTAAACTTTACACTTACATGCGGGTTATGGCAGGTAATACAACTCATCTTTCCTGATTCTATATAACACCTGCTCTTCTTCATCCTTTCTACATGCGATGCCATGATCATCTTATCCTGCGCGCCTTCGTATTCCGGCATAAACACATTCATCACTTCCGATAGTTTCATACCGGGATGGAAATCAAAAAATGTTTTGCCGTCATTAAGCACGGCAATGCCCTGCAGGTGACAGCGCTGACACACATTGTTCTGTAGCTCTGTAGATAATCTTCTTGGATTAACTATTGAATAGTCTGGCCCTTTAGAAGTATCCACCGGTGTATTGTTCTGCCGCTCCTGCACATGTATGCTGCCCGGGCCATGGCAGCGTTCGCAATCTATCCCTGTCTTTATAAGGTTATATTTATTTTCACTGGTCGCCACAAAATCAGGGTATCCGTTATGGCAGCTCATACACTCTATTTGTATCAGCCGCTGAAAACGGGTGCTGGCACCCTTCTCAAATCCCGGTGCCAGGTCCCACCTGTGCTTTTGGGTATAAAAGGTTATAGGCGCCTGGTACAGGTAACCATTAGTGTTGAAAATGTGCGAGTTGGTATGCTGGCCGGAGCCCACTATATAATCTACCCGCTGTATGCGCTTGTGAACAGTATCGCCATCTTCTACCCGAAACTCCATGATGTAAAACGAATCATTGGTCCAGTAAGGCTTGTAGTAGTAGTCCAGCGCAGAATCATAAACAAGTGCATGGGCGGGCGCAAAATCAGCCGCCGACTTTTGCTTCGTCGCCAGCCCGAAAGACTGCCCCATCCCTGTTTGTATAAAAGTCTGGTAAACCGGCTCATGGCAGCCGCGGCATGTTTGCATACCTACATAATGCGCAGCCGTGTCATAAACATTTTTCCATGGAGAGGTTTCTCCGGCAACACCTTCTCCGTTTTTAGGCGCCGGGCTATTGCAAAAGAACACCGGCAGTGTTATTGCAAACAAAGCAGCAACCAGCAATATTTTACGCAATAACCGGGAAGACATGTAATTCCAAATTTAGTGCAATAACAGGTATTGAAAACACCTACCCAAAGATCGCCAGCGTATAATTCGACTTACCTTTTTGCAGCAACATGTATTTCCCGTTCAGCAAATGAGCATCGGTTATCTTAAGGTCAGGAGCAGTAATCTTTTCTTTATTAATGCTGATACCACCGCCCTGTGCCATTTTCCTCGCTTCACCTTTTGATGGGAATATACCGCTGTCCGCAAGAAAACTGATGAGGTCAATACCCTCTGCCAGCGCTGCTTTATTGCCGTGCACCTGTGGCACACCTTCCATTACTTCCAGCAACTGCTTTTCATTCAGCGACCTTAATATATCCACAGACGACTGGTTGAATAATATCTCAGACGCCTGCTTTGCAAAAGAAAGGTCTTCTTCGCTGTGCACCATTATGGTCATTTCTTCAGCAAGTGCTTTTTGCAGCTTGCGCAGGTGCGGCGCAGTTTCATGTTCCGTTATCAGTGCATTTATTTCCGCCACCGTTTTAAATGAAAACACCAGCGCCATTTTTGCAGCGTCCGCATCCGGTAGTTTCATCCAGAATTGGTAAAACTGGTATGGGGACGTACGCTCACGGTCCAGCCATACATTCCCGCTCTCCGATTTACCGAATTTGCTGCCATCGCTTTTGGTGATCAGGGTACAGGTTAATGCGAAAGCATCTCCCCCGCCCTTCCTGCGTATCAGTTCTGTGCCCGTCACAATATTCCCCCACTGGTCAGCGCCGCCCATCTGTAGTTTCACATTATGGTTGCTGGCCAGGTAGTAAAAGTCATAACCCTGTATCAGTTGGTAAGTGAATTCCGTAAATGACATCCCCGTTTCCAGCCGGTTTTTTACAGAATCCTTGGCCATCATATAATTCACCGAAATGTGCTTGCCCACATCTCGTATAAAATCCAGGAAACTGAAATCTTTGAACCAGTCATAGTTATTCACCATTACGGCTCCGTTCGGCGCGTCGCTGCTGAAATCAAGAAACCGCTCCAGCTGCCTTCGGATAGCATCACAATTTTTATTTATAGTCTCTATATCCAGCAAGTTCCTTTCCTGCGATTTCCCCGATGGGTCACCGATCATCCCTGTGGCTCCCCCCACAAGTGCATAAGGCTTATGCCCTGCACGCTGCAAACGCATTAATAGGGTAATAGGCAACAGGTTGCCTACATGCAGGCTATCTGCCGTAGGGTCAAAGCCTATGTAAGCTGCGGTCATTTCTTTGTTCAACTGGTCTTCGGTCCCCGGCATTATATCCTGTACCAGGTTCCTTTCCTTCAATTCGGCTACTAAATTCATTAATATCTGGGTTGTATGCAAGGGCAAAAATAACACTTACAATTTGCCTTATCGTATATTATTTGATAATCATATTTTGCAAACCTTACTATTTTTGCACACCGCGCATTAATTGATTTGTCATTTGTTTTATTATTCCGATATTTGTTTCTATCTTTCGGTTACTTAACAAAAATTTAAGCGTTGAAACGAATATTACTGTCATTAGCTCTGTTTCTACCACTATGCCTCCAGGCACAACCTGGTTTCACCAATATTGGCGCGATGGAACACCATGAAATAGGCCTCACTGTCGGGGTTTCGAATTACTATGGAGATCTTCAGCCTAAGTTATTCCCCGGTTATGGCTACCAGCCTATGGCAGGGATAGTATACAAGTACTTTATGAGCCCGCACGTAGGTTTGAGGTTTGGCGCATCTTATACCAACCTTAGCGCTGCTGACAGCCTTAGCAGCATACCTATTAACCAGGCTCGTAACCTTAGCTTTGCCACACACTTATTCGAGTTTCATGGCGCTGTTGAGATCAATTTTTTACCCATCGAAGTAATGCGCCATAAAGCAACCCCATACATCTTTGGCGGTATTGCTGCCTTCTACTACGATCCTTATGCACTCGACCCCAATGGCAACAAAATATTCTTACGCCCGCTGAGCACTGAGGGCGAAGGCCTGCCAATGTACCCTGAGCGCAAGCAATACAGCCTTGTTAACATGGCATTCCCGTTTGGTGGTGGTTTTAAATTCTTTATCGGTAAAACCATCATGCTCACTACCGAGATCGGTTTCCGTTATACCAACACAGACTACCTGGATGACGTCAGCAAATCTTACGTGAACCTCGATACTTTACAGGCTTATAAAGGCAAACTGGCAAAGCAGATGTCTTACCGCGGAAATTCACTGAAATCATGGGATGGCAATAATCCTAATTACGGCTTTCAGCGTGGCGATACCAAGTCTAATGACTGGTATTGGTATGGCAACCTTACCGTTACCATTTTCTTCCGCGCCTTCGGAAATCCAAAGGAGTACCTGAAAACAAAGTGTCCCGGATTCTTCCGTTAATTTCTGTAGCAATTTTAGCTCATAGTGCATCCTTAGTGCAAGGTGTTGTAATCCTATTTTTGTGTAATTTTTAAAGGGAAGCCCCTTTAGGGGTTTGGGGTTTTACCTACCTTTGTACCATGTTGCAGCAATATTGCGCCTCGCTTACAGACTATAAACGCTTACCTACCCGCGAAGTAAAGATCGGGAACCTGCTTTTAGGCAATGGCCATCCCATCCGTATCCAGACAATGACCACCACGGATACTATGGATACCGCTGCTACCGTGGCGCAAACTATCCGCTGTATAGAGGCCGGTGCCGAACTGGTACGTATCACCGCCCCCAGCAAGAACGAAGCCGAGAACCTCCTTAATATAAAGAATGAGCTCCGCGCAAAAGGATATGACGTGCCACTCATCGCAGATATCCATTTTACCCCCAATGCCGCTGAAATAGCCGCCCGCATCGTAGAGAAAGTACGGGTTAACCCCGGCAACTATATCGACAAAAAGAAGTTCGACTTCATTGATTATACCGATGCTGAATATGCGAGCGAAGTAATGCGCATCAGGGAGCGTTTCACACCCTTGCTGCGTATCTGTAAAGAGTACGGCACCGCTATGCGCATCGGCACTAACCATGGTTCCCTCAGCGACCGTATCATGAGCCGCTATGGCGATACCCCCATCGGCATGGTGGAGAGCGCCATGGAATTCCTGCGCATAGCCCGCGACGAGAATTACCACCAGGTGATACTCAGCATGAAATCGAGCAACCCGCTGGTAATGGTACAGGCATACCGGCTCCTCGTCCAGAAAATGGACGAAGAGTTCGGCGAATGTTATCCATTGCACCTCGGCGTTACCGAAGCCGGCGACGGTGAAGATGGCCGCATTAAGAGCGCAATAGGTATCGGCACATTGCTGGAAGATGGCATCGGCGACACCATTAGGGTCTCTCTCACCGAAGACCCCGAATTTGAGATACCTGTTTGTCGTGATATCGTAAAACGCTATAGTAACAGAGCGTCCAATGATCTCCCTGGCAAAGCCGAAGGACCTAATTCCACACCACCGCTATCCTACGACCTGTTTTCTTATAAAAGAAGGGAAAGTATTGCAATTCAAAACATTGGCGGCCACCATGTGCCCGTCGTTATTGCAGACTACAGCAAAACAAACAATCTTAGTGTAAAAAGCCTCGAACCCATTGGCTATACCTACAATGAAGCCACCGACAAGTGGAGCATCAGCGATGCCGCGGCCGACTATGTATATACAGGCAACAAGGTCTTTGATTTCGCTCTGCCCGGCACCTTGCAGGTCATATGCGATCACAACACATGGCAGCATTGCGCTGATAAAACCAAGTACCATCCATTATCTCGTCTAAATGACTACCAGCATACATCCGGGGGGCTACACTTTATCTCCGTTGATGCAGATAGTGCCCAACAAGACATAGAAAAATTAAAGGACCATAAGAACATAGTACTGGTCGTAAGCAGCTCCGGAAAATGCGCCATGCAGTCTGTACGCAATTTCCTTTCCCGCATTACAAAGCATGGAATCACCTGCCCTGTAATATTAATGACGGAGAGCAGCGATAATACGGTCGACGAGCAACTCATACACTTCGCTACCGATACAGGTGGCCTGCTCCTCGATGGTTTTGGTGATGGCCTGTGGTTAGTAAATACCAGCACGCAGCTTGATAACACGAAGGCCAGCGGCCGCACCTATCTCGAAGTAAAGAGCAGCGAACAATTCCTGAACAATACCGCGTTCTCCATTCTGCAAGCTGCACGTACACGCATCAGCAAAACAGAATACATCAGCTGCCCCAGCTGTGGCCGCACACTCTTTGACCTGCAGGAAACAACTGCAAAGATCAGGGCTGCTACCAATCACCTGAAAGGCATCAAGATAGCCATCATGGGCTGCATTGTTAATGGGCCCGGAGAAATGGCAGATGCTGATTTCGGCTATGTAGGCAGCGGACCGGGAAAGATCACCCTTTACAAAGGCAAGGAAGTTGTAAAACGAAACGTACCCAGCGATACCGCTGTAGATGCACTCATACAATTACTCAAGGAAAATGAAGCCTGGATAGAAACAACAGAATTCTAATCTCTATCCGCAATTAAAGCGCTAAGAAGCTTATTGGCGATCCACTGATCTGCGTACCATTAGCCATTCTTACCACAGCCTGCACATTCTGCGCAGATGTTGCAGGATTACCTATCTGCCAGTTGGTTTGTGCATATCCGCCGCTGTTGGTCATCACGGTATAAGTAGACAATGATCCGCCGCCCGATGTAACTGCAAAATACACCGGCACATTAGCCTGTGCGTTACCATTGTTATCTACCACCTGCACTACTATCGGTTGCGCCAGGTATTGGTAAGCTGTGCCTATCTGCCCATCACCCGATACTTTAATAATCTTATACGGTGTTTTGTAAACTACGGTATCTGAACTCCAGCTATTGTTGTTGTCCGGTACTGAGTAGCCTAATACTGCTGCAGAAACATTGAATGATTGCTGTAATGTAAGACCGGCTGAGTAATCCCAGTCTGATGAAGAAGTGGCAACGTTACCGTTTTCAAAACTGTTTAATGCTATTGCCGATGATGGGCAGGAAACACCATAGATCATCACGGTCATCTGAGGTACTATGTTGCATGCAACATTAACACCGGCTGCCGCAGATGCAGAAGCGTTGAATGTGGAAGTATGTGCGAAGTTATATTGGTTCTGCCAGGTACCGCCCGAGTATACATCACCAAGTACATAAGTATCGTTGTTGGTGTATGACAGTGTGCGGTTCACGCTGCCGGTTACATTACCCGATACACTTGCCACGAATGCAAGGTTTGTGGTCATAACGATCGGCAGTTGTCCGAACCAAATAATTGTACGGCCTGATACCGGGTTCAGTGTGCTAACAGAATTGATATTATCCGGTGATGTTGATGTAACATTCATTTGCACATTAGCAGTGAGTGTACCATTCTGGCAAATAGCAGAGAAACCGGTCATCGCTCCGTTCTGAAACTGCATGTTGAAATTCCAGTTCGGATTAATGGATATGCTGCCGCTTGTTATTGTCGCCGATGCGTTACCATCGTTATACAATGCGGTATTGTTGAACGTGTAGGTATAGCCGTTATCGGTTGTACGCATCAGGTTGGAAACATCCGTCCTGAAATTGATGTTCGCCTGCTGGAAAACATCTTCCAGCCTTGCCTGTGTTGTGCTCAGCACCACTTCGTTCGTTTGGTTTACTACACCGGTAACATTTCTCAGGTAGCCTTGTCCTGTTATGCCTATGATTATATCACCTGCACTGAAGCTGGGGAAGCCGCTGCCGCTGGTGTATACATAAGTACCCTGGCTTATCTGGTCTGCAGTAGAAATAAGAATAAGTTTTGTAGAGTCAATTACAATAACACGGCTCTTTAAAACAATTGAATCCGGTGTTACAGGAAGGGTTACGCCTGATACTGTTGCCTTGCTCAGTTTATTGCACGATGCAAATACAGAGAACACTGCAGCTATAGCAAGAACAAATATGGAAGAGGTGTTTTTTTTCATTTTTTTATTAGTTT
>CAIJNJ010000017.1 GCA_903821975.1 uncultured Bacteroidota bacterium | reverse complement strand
TTGTCACTTAATTATAGAGTCATCTGACATAATTTTATGCAAAAGAAAGCAGGTATTTTTTTAATATCTCTATGCTTATTGGTATTTAGTACAAAGGTTTTTGCGCAGGGTGTTTTAGATCATCTGAACAATGATGTCTATTATACCGTCAACAGCAAGTGCTCGTTTAATTTCACCAGCAATCTTATAGGGCTTACCGCCAGCTTTTATTACGACAGCTCTGAGTATTTATATTCCGATGCAAATGAGTCGCATGTCACTCGTGCAAGGGCGTTTGTGGTAAATGTGAACCTCATTGATTTTAATTACAACCTGAATGATTTCTTTACCCAGTCCAACCAGCCTACGCTAAGCATAAACTTCGGTCATTCATTTAATTCGGTAAGTAACTTCATTAACTGGGACGAACTGACCAAAGGCCAGAGAAGGTTTTTAGGCTCGGTAGATCACGACTTGTACATTGGTGTTTTTGCCAGCAAGCGGTTCATTAACTACTGGGATACCGTGAATCACAGCTTCTCCGATCAGACCATCGAGAACTACAATTCCAATTCACTCCGCGATTTCAATAAGTTCTTCAATTACGGGTTTAAGGTCGATTACAACCTTTATTACACCAGGTGGCTGGCCGTTGCCATGACCGCTACTATACAACATGGAAATGTCAAGGAGCTTGCCAGTTTCCAGAATGTGCCACTGGCATACAGCGCCGGCAATAACGTATATGGTATGAACGACCTCGCAGGTAAGGTAGGTGGAGATGTTAATGACAGGCAATACAATATGCGGTTCAGCATCGGCACCCCTTTATTCATCAGGTCTATATACAGGAGCGTAAAGCAAACCGATGATAAAGACAAAGAACTGGGTAGCGGCAGGAAAAAAGCAGCCAACACCATGCACCGGTTTTGGGGTAGCTTATTTGTAATGCCATATTATGCACCCAATGGCTGGGTAAGCAACCGCTGGACCAACGAAGTAGGTACGTCCATCAATTTGTTACAGACACCATATGGCGGCAGCAATTCCAAGGTGGCTACCTCAGAAGGTATAGGTGTAGACTGGCAATCCGGTATGAATACCCGCAATGGATGGAGCGGTCCTATTGTTTACGTAACCGGCAAACTCAACATCGGAACATCACCTGAAAAAGGAAGGATAAGAAGAACCGAGAACAGGGAAAAAGGCACATTGCTGGAATCAGCCGAACGTACAGATACTAAAGACGATAAATAGCCTCCGCTATTTATTATTTCCAGAAGAAAATTACAAACACAGCCGCGCTTAGGCATATCACGCCCAGCAGTATCATCAGTATAGATTTGTAAAGATTCTCCTTCGACATTTTTTTCATAAAATTCCAATATTCAAATTCCAAAACCCAAAAAGAACTTTGGATTTTGGAATTTGGGTTTTCTACATTTTATTTCTTTGCAGTATCGGCTTTCGCAGGCGTTGTAGTGCTCACTGCATTTGCCGCCAGCGTAAACTCCCTGGTTGCCGTTGTTTGCGGTCCTTCGGCAGCTTTGCCGTCCTTATCCATGAGTGTCAGCGTCACCTTGCATTTCCCTAACCCCAGGTTCTGTATGAAATGTGGCTCCCATTTATCTATGGTAGCGGTCAGCTTTTGAGCTTCTATGGTTTCATTGTTTATTTCCGCTTTTACTTTATAGCCATCAGGTGCCAGTGTGCAGTTCCATACATAGAAATCCAGCAGCACATTGTTTACATCTTTGCCAATGTAGTCTCCCTTAGGCCGGCTGTAAAACAGCATAGGTGTCTTAGGGTCATCCAGTTTTTTAAGATTGCCCTTTTCGTCTATTTTAAAATGGTACACCACCGCAGCACCCTTTGTCTTGATAGACTCATGGTAAGAGCGGGAAAGGAATGCCATCAGGTAATGCTCCTTGCCGTCATTGGGCAGGGTAATGTCATTCTTCGGCTCATAAAGTGCTTTATACGGGCCATTATCAAGTATAAAGTGTATGTGCTGGCCTTTATCTGAGTTGTTGCACATTTTATTGGCATTATCGGTCGTCTGCATTTTCAGCTCATAGTTCTTTACGTCAAAGTCGAACGACACCTTCGCAGAGTCCTTGCCCACTTTCTCCGCTTTTACAGAAGCTATGGCCAGTGAGGCATTGGGGAAATCAGGAGAAGGCGATACGCTCGCCAGGGCTACCGGCGCCAGTGGTGCCGTTACTACACTGTCTGTTGTCGATTTGTTAGTGCTTGTTGTAGTGCTGTTGTTGCATGCTGCAAACAAAAGCGCGCAGCCTGATATTAGTAGTGTCCCTGTTTTCATAAATGGAAATTTTCTCAAAATTACTATTAAAATAGTTATTTAATCCTCATTTTACTGATATGTCAATACCCAGGTATGGATTACTCCGGGTCGTAAAATTTGTTTGTAAGATAAAAGACGGTATCAACAAAAAATAGGGTTTGATTGGAGATTATCACATTTTCATCATGTAAGTCTTCAAGAATGATACCGAGATTATCGTTATAGTAGTCATTCCTTCTTGTATTTTTAAAACCATTCTGTTGTAAAAACTCTTTTACATGTTCAAGATCAATATCTTCCGTTTTTTCTACATGAGGCTGTTCTACTACTGCATATAAAATGTTATTAACAATTTTGAACCCCAATAAGGTGTATGCAGTGTCAGGAAAAAAGTAGTTGTGAATGATAATGTTATTAAAATAATCTTCCCAGAATTCGAAGAATATTGAATCGTTTATTTTTATGACTACGCCCCTTTCAGGGTTGTAGTAAACTTTTTGTTCAGCGCCTTCTCCAATTTTGTTATGCTCGGTTATTATACCTACATACCATAAATTATTCTTCGTGATGTAATCAGTTAGGCGCGCTTCTTCTTGTTGTTTTGAGTACTCTTTTCCTTCATTTCCCGCACCTGTTGTTTTGCTTGCTCTAAGGTAACGGGTGATTTTTTGGATAAGATTTGTTTTCCAATCTCCGCCCTTTCCCCGAATGAGATTTTGTAGTTCATATTTCATATTTAGTCTGCCAAAATTACGATTATTATCATAAAAACTACATACGTGTTCCTGGGAAGGCGTAGAGTTAAACCCCACCTAAAACGCCTAAATTGCATCTGGAATGAAACTGGCTTTCGTACAGGACTGGTTTAATGCAAATGGCGGCGCCGAAAAGGTAGCCGGGGCCATTCTTGATATTTATGAGCGGGAGGATGTTACCGTTTATGCCCTGTTTGACCATTTTTCTCCCGCCGCACGGCAGGAGATCCTGAAAAACCGCCCCGTCAGGGTTTCGGTATTACAGAAGGTACCGGGTATTTCTAAGATATACCGCTATTTTTTACCTGTGATGCCGTGGCTTATGAGGCGGTTCAATTTACAGGGCTATGATCTTATTATTTCCACCTCTCATGCTGTCGCCAAGGGTTTTCGCAGCGATCCCGGTACATTGAATATCTGTTACTGCCATACACCCCTCCGACCTATATGGGATATGTACGACGATTATGCGGCCAC
>CAIJNJ010000016.1 GCA_903821975.1 uncultured Bacteroidota bacterium | reverse complement strand
GTATAAGAACATGGCGCGGCTGTCGGAGCAGGGAATGTTCTTCTCATTTGTAAATAGTTTTAACCAGGCACCTTCCTTCTTCAATTGTTTATTTTCCCTTATTTCCGAAAGGCCATTTACTGAGGAAGAGTTGCTCGATTTTGCGTTGCTGATAGATAATATGTGCGCTCCCATAGCTGATTACTACCGCGACGACCCGAAAGGTGTGAGCGAAGAGACGATGGCAAAGCGAAATGCTTTAAAAAGTGTGCTCGATAAAAGTTTCAAATCGGCACAGGCAGACCGGGAAGAGAACTTACGCGGCTTTTAATGTTATTGCCCGAATTTATATAGATGTCCCACACCTTGAAAGTGTGGGACATCTTTTTTATTCCTTCACGATCTTGGTGGCATATTGTTTTGTACCTGTGTTTACCGACACAAAATACATCCCGTTAGCCAGCGACCTGATATCGAACGATGTAGAAACGAACGCTGCGTTGTTTACGCATTCTTTTTGCAGCAGAACCCTTCCTGTGATATCTGTGATATGTATAGAAAATGCCGGTGAATTGATATTTGCAACATCGACGGTTACAATGTCATTAGCCGGGTTTGGATAGGCTTTTATACTTGTAGCGGGTGCCTGTAAATGATTTGCATAAAGGTTACATCCCGCGATAGACAATGCCTTATCCAGCACTTCGTCATCACCATGCCTGATACCCGCTTTGGTAGGATATGCCACAGAGTCCGGTACTATACCTATGCGTTGCGTGGAATCCCCGTTTGGATAAAAAACGCCTAATGTAGTAAAGCCTGTATAAAGGTCCTGGCTCAGGTTCCAATAGCTAATATTCCCGTCAGCGCCCGAAGTCTGGCTGCCCACTTTTATAGCCCCGGGCATAGCCCCCAATATCATGCATGAGAATTCGGCCTGGCTCTGTGTTTCTTCATTCATCAGTATGATCACCTTCCCTGTATAATGTGTGGGATTGCCGTTATAACCGAGGGAATCATAAGCCCAGTAGAAGGTGCCGGGGTAAGAAACATCAGGAGTGGTAAACTTAGCGAACTGCATAGTGGAGGGGTACATCAGGTTAGCGATGTTCCACGCGGTTCCATTAGGGTAGTTGCGGATGTCGAAGATGATCGCGCTTTTATTACGGAGGTCGTTATACATCTGGGTAACATTAGAGTCCTGCAGGTTGCCCATGTTCACATAGCCAATATCACAGGGCAATGTGGTCCAGTTAATGGTATTAAGGGAATCGGCAGGATATATGTATCCTTGGAAAAATGAAGGATCAATAGCATACCAGTTGATACAGTTAGCGTGTACAGTATGGTTTGTTCCGGTACTGTCTTCAACCACCAATGTTTCATTAAAAGCATTAGTCTGACGGCCCAACATATAGATAGCTACATCCCTTCTGAAAACAGACAAATTCCCTGATGAAAAATAGGGTCTCAGGCTATCTTCCCACTGTGTAGCCGTTAAGCCATCGGCAGAAATTATGGCATCGCCTATATTGATGCCGGATACTGAAGAGTTTATAACGACATATTGACTGTCCACATACTTCAGGCGGATATATGGCAGGTAATAACCGGGCAGTTGCTGATATTCTGAACTATAGGTGAGGCCAAAAACATGCACATCGTTAAGTGCAGTAGCTAATTTCAGGTAAAGCTTATAAAGCGCCTGTGAATTGTTTACGGTTGCAACAGGTAAAACATAATTATTTAAAGTAGTATCCCATGGAGTGTCTGCTACATATGTATAGGGATAGAAATAGCGTACCACATTCCAGTATTTAAAAAACATCAGCAGCCGGTTATTTTCATCCGGATAGCTTGTGTACGTGTTTACATTCAACTCCGGGTTATCATTAGGGAATATAAGCCAGCCCTCATAGCTTGTAGTATAGTCATTGTTCTGCACCCAACACTCTGCGTGTGGCCTGAAGTTGTTTTTTATAGTATCCAGTTGCACCTGCACATCACTGCGCAGGATTGTTGCAGAAGAATCTATCCAGCCCCAGTCGCGATTAAATTTTAAGTTTTGAGGTAGTGTATCCGGAAAATAGGTCGTAGATAATG
>CAIJNJ010000015.1 GCA_903821975.1 uncultured Bacteroidota bacterium | reverse complement strand
TCACTGCTATCTTTCCCGCATTATGTATCTCCTGTAATACGGTCAGTAGGGCAGCCCTGGTGTCATCTATGGTCGCTCCCTGCCTGATATTCCCGGCATCGGCTATCTTGATGGCATTATGCCAGTGATACATTTGGTACAGGTGTTTCCGCACTGCATTCGGGCTATCACTGTATCGGGCATTTCTCCCTGTCCCGCGCATTTCTCCGCAGCCCACTAATACGATATCCGCGTCTTCCCAGTCGAAAGATTGTTGTGTCTGGCACTTCACATAGGCACCCCATTGCAGCGACTGGTAATTGTCCGCCTCATCTGTTTCAATAAAATGTTTTGGCTCAAAAAATGAACGTAGGTCTTGCATATATATTCTATAAGTGACTAAAAGTACAGAACAGCAGCTAATACGCAAAACAGGGCTGGGTATTTTATTGAACTCATCCTCGGATCTGTCGATGGTACGGCCAAAACATATGCTGGCAATGTTATCCTTATCACGTAACAAGCAGGGAGTCCAATAAAAAAGGAAGCCCCACTTGATGCGGCTTCCTTTTTATGATCATTGTCGAATTATTTGGTCTCAGTACCTGCTTTACGTGGATTACGTTCCAGTACTTCATCGACCATACCGTATTCCTTAGCTTCTGTAGCGGTCATCCAGTAATCACGGTCACTGTCTTTTTCCACCTTGGTGATCTTCTGGCCTGAGTGTGTTGCGATGATCTCATAAAGCTCTTTCTTCAGCTTCCCGATCTCGCGTGCTGTGATCTCTATATCACTTGCTTGGCCTTCAGCACCGCCCAAAGGCTGGTGTATCATGATGCGGCTGTGCTTCAACGCGGTACGCTTACCCTTGCTTCCTGCACACATCAGTACAGCAGCCATAGAAGCAGCTATACCTGTGCATATAGTAGACACATCAGGGTTGATGATCTGCATAGTGTCATAAATGCCAAGGCCGGCATACACGCTGCCACCCGGGCTGTTCAGGTACATCTGTATGTCCCTTGTGCGGTCTGTGCTTTCCAGGAAAAGCAACTGTGCGGTAACAATATTGGCCACATAGTCATTGATCCCTTCTCCCAGGAATATGATGCGGTCCATCATCAGGCGGGAGAATACGTCCATAGAAGCCACATTCATTGGTCGCTCTTCTATTATATAGGGCGTAAGTGCTGATGGGGTTTTTCTCATTGCAGAAGTGTAACTGTCTAAAGTCAAACTGCTGATGCCATGATGCTTTATGGCGTATTTGCGAAATTCGTTCTGATCCATAAAATTGTAGTGTTTTGTATTTCTTTAAGGTAGCAAAATCTAAACCATGTTAAATATAGTGCCATTACGTCACATTTTGCACTTCCAGGCTATTCGTTTTGACAAATCGGCAATAGAAAAAGGGGGAACTATATACCAGTTGGGACAAGAATGGATAAAAAATTATTTCTTTGTTTTCCTTATATTTTTTTCGGGTTTTACTTTTTTAGGAAGGAGCGCTGTCAAGCCCGGAATGAGCATAATAATTGAAATTAATATCAACGGATATCCCGAAATAGTACCGTGTTCCATTCCTCCATACCGAGTGCTATAATTGCCGCCTACAACTTTTTCAAAAACTAAAAGGCAACCCCCTATAAATAGAAGAACTAAGCACATGAATATATAAACGTATTTAGCCATTACGGTTTTTACCTGTTTCCCGCTCCTTTGAGGGATATAAAAACTCCACCTTAACTCGATAATATCGGCAAACGACATCTTTGCCTCATAATGATCGGCTCGTCTTTTTGGTTGTTTTTTGAAGCTTTAGCCCTGTATATAAATTTAATGATAAATATTTAGTCGTTTATTTTCTGATTAATAGTATTAAACCCAACAGTCAAAGCATATGTAGCGCTTGGCTGAAAGTGCATCTTTATTCCTTCTACATCCTTTATTCCCTCTTTATCAATAGTAGTTACTACCACTTCTGTTATTCTATTCTTCTTACAGAAATATATTAAACTTTTCAGGTCGTTTGGATTTTCATAAAATCTATTACTCCACTTTATTTCAACAGCGGTAACTGGTTTTAGTTTCTTGTTAATTATAACCATATCGACTTCACCTTTTCCCCAATTCGCATACATCGGTTGTGTACCATCTCTATGAAACCATTGAGCATAAATTGCAGTCTCTACGATATGCCCAAACATATCGTCTTCACTAGGTGTTACAGGAAAAAATAATGCGCTACGGAGAGATGGGTTTGTGAGGTATATCTTATATGTTGTGATCCTTTTAAATGTTTTCCCGCAATCATCAATTCTACGTATTTGCTTTATTAAGAATGCAGCTTCTAAATATTCGATGTACTTTTTTAAGGTGTCTATATTTACACCACTGCTATTTGTAGACAAATTCGTCAGCGAAACTTCATTACCTGTATAGTATGCAAGATTTGTAAAAAAGTGATTTAGTTCTTGGACATTCTGGATACCGTATAGACTCGGCAAATCTCTCAATAACACCTTATCTATTATGTCGCTCTTAATATACCTACTTAAGTTGGATCTTATTTTATCTGAAAAGATTACTTCGGGATAGCCACCGAAATTTATATAATTAATGAAATGTTTATTTAGTTCTACAATATTATTTGTAGATAGAACATTCAACTCCCCTCCTTTCCACTTCTTTTTATCCCGTTTTATTAAATTTTCATATCCTGTGAGGCAAATATATTCGTGAAATGTTAGAGGAGGTAACATGAAATCTGTAAATCTACCCGCCCCGCTTTCAGTACTCTTTAATTTAAGTGCGGCTGCTGCTGAACCACTTACAATAAACTTGGTGTGCGGGT
>CAIJNJ010000014.1 GCA_903821975.1 uncultured Bacteroidota bacterium | reverse complement strand
CTCATCATGCTTTTATTTCTACTTCCACGCCGCTTGGCAGATCGAGCTTCGAAAGCGCGTCAACTGTACGCGAAGAAGAAGTATAGATATCCAGCAGGCGCTTGTGCGTGCATAACTGGAACTGCTCACGCGATTTCTTGTTAACGTGCGGTGAACGCAATACGGTAAAGATCTTCTTCTCTGTAGGCAACGGAATAGGGCCTGTAACCACTGCTCCGGTGTTGCGCACAGTCTTAACGATTTTATCTGCTGATTTATCCACCAGGTTATGGTCGTAAGATTTTAGCTTTATTCTGATACGCTGTGACATACTATAAATTATCTTTTTCTTATAAAGAGCTTAAAACTCCAAACCTTATCCTTTTAGCTGCGATACTTAATTCACCGCTAAACCCTAAAAATTTGGGACTGCAAAGGTAATGAGTTGTTTTGATTCAGCAAACTTTTTTTAATAAAATTTAAATTCTTTTTATTCCCGCCTCAAAAGCATTGCCTGTATTGGCTTAGCCTCAGTTTTGGAGGGGCGTAAAGATAAGGATATTTACCTTCATAAAGGCATATTCTACCCTCTTTGCAGGTTATTTTTTCGGTTTTTACCTCCAAAATGCCGGAAAATGGCCTCGTATATGCTCCGTTTTGTATCTTGTTGCTCAATGGCCGATCTGGTAACCATAATGACATTTGAAGACATGTCCGATCTTCACACAGTCAGGCGCATACTTGAGGATGAACATATTACATGCTATGTACGGGACCAATATACCATCGAGGCAAAGCCAGGATCAGCAGGTACATATGGCGGCATAAAATTGCAAACCAGTGAAGACGATGCCCAAAAAGCTTTTCAGATACTAAGAGGGTTTGGATATTTCCAAGAGGAAAATGAAACACCATCGCCATTCGATGAATCTTTAGACCGCATTACAGGAAGACTCCCCTTTCTGCAAAAATACCCATTGCAGGTTAAACTCCTTGCGATCATTTTTTTTATCATCGCAGTGGCCTGCATCATCGTTGTTTATCGGAATCTCTGATCACGCAAAAGAAACGCACTTCTCCGGGAACATGGATGCATGGCGGAACACAAGGTTGCGGATGAAATCATTGTCCTGCAGCGGCTCCATGCTCTTCTGCAGGGTCTCTACATTCTTGAGTTGCTGCTGCTTGTCGTTTATGTAGCCCATCCCATACAGGTTGCCTTCCATCACCAGTATGCAACTGTTTTCATTATCATCGATCCCCTTGTCTATAAGCGCGAAAGTGGGCAAGTGCCGGCGCATCCAGTTTATGGCATCGTCTGCCTTACGGTTATAAGTTGCCTGGTCAGGGTGGCTTACACAGCCGCAGTCAGCGCTGCTGGCTACATTACAAAGCCTGGTACACAGCCCGAACTCCTCTATAAGCTCCCGCAGACGCAAATGGCCTTCGGTAATGGTATTGAAGGTATAGATAGGCTTAAAGCTGCGTCTTATTTTTTCTACTGCAAATCGTGTATACCCCTGCCTGTCTTCGTAAGCAAATAAGCCAAACTGCGGCAGGTAGCCGCGCTGGCTCCGGTTGTGTATGGGCCATAGCCTGCGTATCTCGGCACTTTCCAGTATGTGCGCCATCAGTTCTGTAGCACACTCTTTATAGGTTATACGGTGCGTTTCCCGAAGAAAATCCTGCTTCTGCCTGTTCGTCTTATTATTCGAAAAATGGCTCTTTACCCTTCTGCGTATGTTCTTTGCCTTGCCTACATAAATAGTCTTGCCCGCAGCATTATAAAAGTAATACACTCCCGCCGATGATGGCAGTTGCTCCAGGTCTGAAACCGGCAGGTGTGGCGGCAGGTATTGCTCGCTGTTCCTGCCTTTCAGCATGCCTTCTATTACTCCATCCGTATCTTTTTCAATGATCATGGCCAGCAGATCGGCCGTAGCAAGCGCATCGCCACCTGCGCGGTGGTGCATACCATGGTTTATCCCAAGCCTCGCGGTAAGTTTCCCAAGACTATATCCATTAAGGCCGGGCATCACTTTACGCGCCAGCCGCACCGTACAAAGCTTTTTAGTATCCAGGTCATAACCAGCATTGAGTAAATGGTGCTTTACAAAGGAGTAGTCAAAATTCACATTGTGCGCCACAAATATTTTGTCTTGCAGCAGATCAAAGACCTGCCCTGCTATCTCACCAAACGATGGCGCATTTGCCACCATGCTGTTATCGATGCCTGTAAGCCGTTGTATGAAGTATGGTATCGGCGTATGCGGGTTTACAAGGCTTTCATAAAAATTAATAGCTTTTTTGCCGTCATGTATCACTATGCCTATCTCTGTTATGCCGTTTCCTGCGGCATGACTTCCTGTCGTTTCAATATCTACTATTGCGTATAGCATCGGGGCATTAAAGGTAACGAATTTGGGAATGAAGGAAGGAGTATCCTGTATTAAAAGAATAAAGCCTTTGCTTAGCGCAAAGGCTTTAAAATATTAAAAAAACCTACAAATGCAGCAACCGCGGTACAGCCCTTTCGGCGGTCAGACCGGTTAAATTTAAGGGAGTCATTATGGGAATATAGAGAATGGTGTGATCTAAAATTCTAAAAAGCAAAGCCTTTGCTTGCGCAAAGGCTTTAAATCATTTATTTATAAGTACTATATATTAGTAGTTATTCGCATTGAATGTATAGAAACCAGTCGCCCAGCCGCCGTTACAGTAGCCGCTGATACCGCTGTTATAGCTATGTCCCGTCAGGTCGTCTATTACCGGCGAGTCTTCAATTTGCCCGTTGGTATTCTGGCTCCATTTTACAGTACCTGTGCTGGTATCCAGCCCGTACATGTATTTGTCATAGCTGCCAATGAACACCATGCCATTATAGCCAATAGGGCTCGATTTTATCAACCCCTTCGATGCAAAAAACCACTTAACACCGCCATTGATGATATTTAATGCATACAGGTTGTAATCATGGCTTCCGATATACACCACCTGGTTATACACGTATGGCGATGAATAAACAGAACTGTGCGTGCTGTCTATCCAGCGTGGCTGCGGACTGGTAACGCCCATTGATGGGTTTATGGTAGTATCCAGGCAATAAACGCGGAAGTCCGTACATCCGAAGATGCATGTACCAGCATAGGCAGCAGGTGAGCTGTATATGCCGCCCTGCGCAAGGAACCTCCAGCGCTCTATACTGGCCGCAGGTGGTGTTGCCGAGCCGCTGGTGTTTACAAGGTATATACAGTACATGGTGCTGTCTGTAGCGCTGCCTACGTACAAATAAGGCGCGGCAATGGCAGGAGAAGAATAAAACGATGGTGAAGCAGATGCTCCTACTGAAGCAGATGGATGGTAACTCCAGTTAGTGGTAGCAGTAGGGCCAAGGTTCTCGTCTACACAATATATGGTACCCGATGTGGTTGCGAAATATAAATTGCCATTGTAAATAGAAGGCGAAGAAATGATTGGCCCGTCTGCGCTGTACGTCCATTTTACCGCATAGGTACCTGTATCTATAGCATACAGCTTGCTGTTGGTACCGGCTACATAAAGCAGGCCGTTATCAGCTAGAGGCGTAGCCTGTATGTTGAAAAGGTCATTTACATTAGGTGTTATTTTCTTTATCAGTGCACCTGTTTTTGCATTCAGCTTGAAGATCGTATCGGTCTTTCCCGGATCGCGCTGCACATAAGCCATATACACCATTTCATTGTACAATACCGGGGAGGGAGTATACACGATCGGCACTGTAGGGTTCAGCAACATATAATTAGACGGGATCGGAATACCAAATTCCCAGTTCTTTATACCGGTGTTGGGATCCAGTGCATAAACCACCTGGTTATCATTGTTTACTATGATAGAAGGATAATAGTTTGTTGGCAAAGCGGTATCCGAACTGAATTGTTTTTTACATGAAGTGAAAAACAATGAGGCGGCAAAAAATGATAATAAAATACTTTTCCAGCGTTGTGGCATAGCGTAATAATTAAATTCTTGAAGTTGCAAGATAAAAGTTTTAAATCGAAAAGTCAAAAGCCATACAACCTGAAGGTTAGTGTCTGTCCAAAATCCTTATTAAACCTACATACACACTCAAACTATCTACTATCTACTTTAGACTATCTACTTTAGACTTTTGACTTAAAATAAAATATCCGTCTATAAAGACAGATATTTTATACCTATAGTTGGGTATTTATCTAATTGTAAGCCAGGTGTTTCTGCTTCTGGCGCTTTACTTTACTAACCAATGAATCAAATGCAAGATCAAAAGACTCCTCAAACGTTTTGCTCTGGTGCTTCACAAAATGGGAATGCCCCGGTACATACACCTTTATTTCCGCGACCTTATCCCGTACCTGCTGCGACATATTGTCGAGTTTCAAATATATTTCCGCCCCTATTATCTTGTCATGGAACGTATTCAGTTTCTCGATCTTGGCATTTACATGAGACAACAGCTTGCTGTCTGCTTCAAAATGCACGGTCCTGATTTGCACATTCATAGATTGTTTATTTTATGGTTAAGAATGATCACCCTCGCGGATGATTTTGTTTGTGTATCTCTTTTAGTTTGTCAATATTGTTATGCGTGTATATCTGTGTTGCCGCAAGACTGCTGTGGCCCAGCAGGTCTTTTATTGCCTGTATATTTGCACCGTTATTCAGCAGGTGTGTAGCGAATGTATGCCGCAGCACGTGCGGGCTCTTCTTTTGTAAAGTGGTTGTTTCGCCAAGGTATTTTTTTACCACACGGTATATATAGCCGGCATACACTTGTTCCCCACTCTCCAGGTTCAACAGGTAAATATCATTATGCACTTCCAGCTTACCCTTTTCCTGTATATAGTCCCTGAGCGCGTCCAGCAGTGCGGCGCTCACCGGCACTAATCTTTCTTTATTACCCTTGCCCAATACCCTTACCTGGTTCAGGCTCCATTCTATGTCTTTTTCTTTCAGTTGCTGCAGCTCGTTGCGGCGCATACCTGTTGCATACAGCAGCTCACAGATAAGCCTGTCGGTAAAACCCTTAAAGCCATCCTCAAATTGCAGTTCTTCCAGTAAATGCTCCGTTTCTTTTTCTTTAAGATATATAGGCAGGCGCTCAGGCAGGCGCTGCGCATGAAGTTGCCGCACAGGGTTCTTTTCTGTAACACCGTGTTTCAGCAGGTATTTGTAGTAAGAGTTAAGGCTTGATATTTTCCTGTTTATGGTGCGCGCGGTTTGCTTATCGCCCTTCATGCCTGCAAGCCAGCCCCTGATGTGGAAATGGCTTACTAACTTAAGTTCGTTAAATGCAAATTCTGTGGTAAGAAATCTGTCGAATTGTTCAATGTCTTTTTGATATGCTAACAGCGTATGAGGAGAGTAGCGTTTCTCAAATCTCAGGTATTGTAAAAAGTCTGTTAACCGTTCGTTGAACATAGTAAAACCCGCTAATGTAAATATACGAATTTACATTAGCGGGTACAAATTTATTTTTACATAACGCATACCTGATGCGTTAATAAATCATTATTATATTATGCGTCAAGCTCACCGTTGGCCATTTGCTGTTTGTATACAGCCTTCAGGATCTCGGTACGGCGCCTGATGGATGGCTTCGTAAATGACTGGCGGTCGCGGAGTTGGTTCAAAACACGTGATTTCTCGTATTTCTTCTTATACTTCTTAAGCGCCTTGTCAATGTTTTCGCAGTCTTTTGAATCTATTATAAGCATATTAATACCCCCCTTTTGATCTTTGAGGAGTGCAAAGGTAATGATTAATGTTATTTGAACAAACTTTTTAATTTTTTTACCATCTAAAATGAATAATTTTGGAAAAATTACGTTGTAAAGATAAGTTAGATCCGGATTTTGACTTTTTACTTTTTAATTTTTAATTT
>CAIJNJ010000013.1 GCA_903821975.1 uncultured Bacteroidota bacterium | reverse complement strand
GCATCACAAACGCTTTAACGCGCTCTTTCCCGACGATTTTCTCTAACTGCGCCGGGCTTTTGAGCTTGAGGGAATAGAGGTCCTCAGAAAACTCTTCCCGGAAGGCTTTAACAACTTCACCTTCATCAACCCATTTCCGATTGCCGGGTTCGCCCCGGACCAGCTTGTAGTCGATGATCTTCTCCCAGCCGTTCTTACCTATAACTACAGGTACACCGAGGCAGATATCTTTTTGTCCGTACTCACCATCAAGGTATACGCAGCAAGGGAACACCTTACGCTCGTTGCGGATGATCGACTCAACCAGCGCAGCTCCTGCAGCACCCGGAGCATACCATGCAGAGGTACCGAGCAGCTTGGTAAGTGTAGCACCACCAACCATAGTATCGGCAGCAACCTGTTTCAGTTTCTCATCGCTGAGCATATTAGATACCGGTGTGCCATTGATAGTAGCCAGGCGTGTAAGCGGTATCATCGTAGTATCACCATGACCGCCTATTACTACTGCATGCAGGTCGTTAGGCGAGCAATGCATTTCTTTCTGCAGATAACACTTAAAACGTGCGCTGTCCAGTATACCGCCCATACCTATGATGCGGTGCTTAGGAATGCCTGTAGATTTAAGCGCCAGGTAAGTCATCGTATCCATAGGGTTAGAGATAACCACAATGATAGTATTCGGCGAATGTTTCAAAAGGTTCTTACATACTTCTTCCACTATTCGTGCGTTAGTGCCTATCAGTTCTTCTCGCGTCATACCCGGCTTACGAGGTATACCGGATGTAATAACACATACATCAGAGTTTGCGGTTTTGCTGTAATCATTGGTAACACCGATCACATTTGTATCAAAACCAAGCAATGATGCTGTTTGGGTAATATCAAGTGCCTTGCCTTCTGCAAAACCTTCTTTGATATCCACTAATACCAATTCTTCTGCCAGTTCTTTGCGGGCAATGTTATCAGCACATGTAGCGCCAACTGCACCTGCACCCACTACGGTTACTTTCATTTATTTATGTTTTTGTAGGTTAAATAATCTAAGAATGGCGCAAAGATAAGTGTAGAAGTTGAGAATATTTGCCTGATTTAAGGGCTATATAATGACAGTACTTTCATATAAAATATTATTCATAATGATTTTCGGGCATTACAAACCCATGGTATATACCATGGGTTGTACCTATGCGCCTCGCATGATATCAATGAAAGAAATCACGCACTTTTGCCAGCATCTGCGGGTCGGTGAGGTGTTGTGTGTTCTCTACTGTTATCTTCATATCACGGAACTTCGAATCATCATTAAGATAATTGCGGAATTGCTCCTGGGCCTTACCTGTACCAAAAAGCAACACCTGGTCATACTGGTGCAAATGGCCCGATAATGACTTGAAATATGAAAGCAGGTCTGCATGTTTGGCATTGTTGAGGTGCGCCTCACTTTCGGCCTCGAAGTTAGCCGGGGCTTCAATTTTTTCTTTTATGGCATACTCGCCGGTATCTTTGGTGATAATGATGGCCTTTTGATGGTCGACCCATACACCTGCAAACTGTTTCTGATCGTGTGGTTTCATAAATTTGAATGATTTAAAATCAATAATATTTGTTAAAGAATCGAGCCACCGGGGCTACCGTTATTGTTATTATTGCAAAACTACCTTGCAGCCTGTCATTTTAAAATGACAGCCATCAGGAAAATACCTGATAGTAAGCAACAACCATCGTTAAGATAAAAAAATCAAGCCCACGGTAGTACCGTGGGCTTGATAACAGACTTGCGACAATATTAGTTACCAGCGTTAGACGGATTGGTCTTCGGCCTTGACTTCTCTGTGTTGATTATCTCTGTGGTTTTTGTACCATAATCTGCTACGAGCCTATCATAGGTTTTCTTGCCTTTATCCAGGTCGTCATTGAGCCCGGTGATGCGTCCTAATTGCAGGTTAGTGGGCTTGCATTCCTGTCCGCATATGGCGCCATATACCTCTGTAATGTTCTCACGGAGTTTCTTCTCGTCTGCAAAAATAGATTTGTGCTTCGTTGCCAACAGCGTACTTCTCAGTTCTTCCAGTTTATCATAGTGTTCTTTAAGCTGCTTTTTCTCTGAGGCTTTCTTCACCACATCCATATATTCCTTTATCTCTTTTTGCTCCGTGTTTATCTTATCCACAAGCACATACAACTGTTCGTGCATGTGGTACAACTGCATAGCAGCATCATACTGCTGCTTAGCATCTTCTTCTGAGAACAGTTTGTCGTTATTGTCATGCACCATCTGTAACTGGCTGGTATATTCTTTATCGCCGGCAATAAGTTTCAC
Source organism: uncultured Bacteroidota bacterium (assembly GCA_903821975.1). Taxonomy (GTDB): domain Bacteria; phylum Bacteroidota; class Bacteroidia; order Chitinophagales; family Chitinophagaceae; genus Nemorincola. Next base: position 9,335 of record CAIJNJ010000013.1, on the reverse strand, counting down.
GGTATAGGTGCCCGGCAATACCATTGGTGCTATAAACCCGCCAAAATCAGCTTTTGTGCCGCCTGTAGCGGTTTTAGGGGGAATAGAACGCAGGTTCCAGTATACCTTATTCACCCCTTTGCGCTTAGAACCGGGGATAGATTGTACCAACTTACCTGAAGCATCATAGATCTCCACTTTCACGTCTTTTGTTGCACGCTCTTTCAGATAATATTCTATAGGTTGTATGTCATCAGGGTTACCACCCCACCAGCCACCGCTTACCGGTGAGCCGCCACCACCGTACTTGCCGGTAGTTATGATCAATGGTTTATTAGGGAATATCACTACATCTTTATCCACTACATCTTTTGTAAGTGAGCGGATTGGCGAGATATCATTGATAACCATAATGCCGCGGCCATGCGTGGCGAGGACAAGGTCATTGGTTTGTGGTTGTATCTGTATATCACGCACCATACAGTAATCGGGTATGTGGTTCTTCATCCTGAACCATGTTTCGCCACCATCGATGGAAGCAAATAGCCCGCGCTCTGTACCCAGGAAAAGAAGGTCCTTATTAATGATGTCTTCTTTAATTTTATGTGCAAAGCCCGTAAACTCCGGGCTGGTGATACGCTTCCAGGTTTTACCTCCGTCCGTTGATTTACCGAGGTAAGTATTCATATCGCCATACATGTGGTGATCGAATGTGGCATAAACGGTATTCCTGTCGTAACGGGATGGTTCTATACTGCTCACCCATGTTTGCGCGGGGATACCGGCGGCCTCATAATTCTTAGCGAGGTTGGTCCATGATTTACCACCGTCTGTTACTACCTGCAGGTTGCCATCATCTGTGCCTACCCAGATCATATTTTCATCAAGCGGGGATTCAGCAATAGTGAAGATGGTACAATGGTTTTCTGCTGATGTATTGTCTTCGCTTAAGCCACCCGACTCTTCCTGTTGCTGCTTCTTTTTGTCATTGGTGGTAAGATCCGGAGATATTTTCTGCCACGTACGGCCCTGGTTTGTTGTTTTGTAGAGGTATTGCGCAGCGGTATACAGGTTATGGTGGTTTGCCTGCCCGGTAACTATCGGTGTATTCCAGTTCCAGCGCAGTTTTTCATCTTCTTTTGCCTGCTGTGGTGTTATATCTATAGACTTAAATGTAGTGAGGTCGATGCGGCCCATATTGCCGCCCTGCGATTCTGCGTAGGCTATATTGTTATCTGTAAGGTCGGGTTGCACCCAGAAACCGTCACCGCCATACATATCCTGCCAGTTAGAGTTATTGACACCGCCAGGTGCTGCTGATGGCGCTACCCAACTGCCGTTATCCTGCAGACCGCCATACATGCGGTATGGAGTATTGTTATCACATGCTACATGGTAAAACTGGCCAACAGGTAAGTTGTAGACAAACATCCATGTAGCACCACGGTCAAGGCTGATGTAAACACCTCCGTCTGTACCAAGGTACATCTGGTTGGTATAGTTAGGGTTTATCCAAAGCGCATGATGATCGCTATGCACCCAGCCGCCATCGTATGATGCATCGGAAAAAGAGTAGCCGCCATCATCTGAGTAAGAGAAACCAAAACCGGGGCGATACACTCTCTTCGGGTCTTTGGGATCTATAACAAGGCAGCTAAAATAAAACGGGCGGGAAACCACGTTCATGGTAGCGCTCTGGGATTTCCATGTTTCACCACCATCTGATGAGATATAGAGGCCAGTCTCTTTGGCTTCGACTATCGCTATCATATTCTGCGGGGCGCTGGGTGCAAGCGTAAGCGCGATACGGCCGAATGGCTTGGCGGGCAGGCCGTTTTTGAGCTCTTTCCATGTTTTACCGCCATCAGTGCTTTTATACATACCACTGCTCATACCACCCGAATTGAACGCATAAGGAAAGCGGCGAAATTCCCACATAGTTACATAAACCGTGTTTGGATCGTTAGGATCAACGGCAACATCAGCGCAGCCGGTCTTGTCATTGATATAAAATACTTTATTCCATGTTTCGCCGCCATCCGTTGATTTATAAAGTCCTCGGTGCTTGCTGTCTGACCAAAGCGGGCCAGGTGCTGCAACATAAATGTTCTTCGAATTTTTAGGATCGATAATGATCTTGGCAATATGCTCTGTACTGTCCAGCCCTACCTTTACCCAGTTATCGCCGGCATCGGTAGACTTGTATAAGCCATCGCCAATGGAAACCGTATTACGCATATTGCTTTCGCCGGTACCAACAAATACAGTAGTCGGGTCGGATTGATCGACGGCTATTGCGCCAATGCTCATACAATATTTATCAAAAATCGGTTTGAAGGATGCGCCCGCATTTGTGCTCTTCCATACACCGCCACCGGCAGAGCCAACGTAAAGTGTTTTACTGTCTGCATTTACACCAACGATGGCCGTGATACGGCCACTCATAGTACCGGGGCCAAGCCAGCGGGCTTCCATAGCGCCGAAGGTGTAAGAGTTGACCTTTGTTTGTGCATTAGCGATGCCTGCTATCAGCAGCGCAGCAAATAATAGGATATTCTTTTTCATGCTTGTTAAGATAAAAGTGAATATTGTCTATACTTCTTATTTCTTTAATTCTACCGGCTTAAATGTATCCTCAGCCAGAGGTTTGTTTATTTCCAGTTTCTTTATGGCTATTGAACTGCCACCATTATCAAACGACATAGGATAAATGATCCCTTCCGGCAGTTTCTGATAATCACCATAGGTAGTGGTGAACGATTGTTCCTTACCATTTGCTTTCGTCTTTTCTATAGTGCGTACCAGGTAATAATTTGATGCATCAATAAAAATGCTTTCTTCCTTGCCCGAAGGCATGGTCACCTTTAGCTTATGACATTCTGTTCCTTCCACATCATCTGTGCCGAGATAAACGATCTTATAACCCTTGGCTTTATAATCTATAAGCGGGCCCTGAATGTCTAACCTATCTTGGGAAAGTTTTACGGTCTCTGATGGCAAGGCTTCTGGTTTTTGCTGGTTGCGAGGGTTAAACCCCCACCCTTCTTTATCCGTAATTACCGTATAGCTCGTCATACCGCTGATCGTGGACTCACTCCGGTATCCTTTCCCTTGCTGTATGGTAATGACAAGCGGTATTTCCACACCACGGCTCATCCGGATACAACTCTTCTTTATTGAATTGATCTTCTTCCAATTGTCGGCACCACCAGTTGCGGCAAGATGTTTCTGAATGATATCGTCTACGGTCTGCGACCTGGCAGCGTTAGTGCCAATTAACAGTATCGCCAATAAAAAGACAACTGAAATGATCTTTTTCAAAGCAGAATGAATGTTTACTTTTTATCTGAAACTACTTCTGACGGCTTAAAGACACTTTCATCAATAGGTTTATTGATCTCTACCGATTTGATAGCAAGCGGACCATTACCTGTTTCGATAGTCATCGGATATACTATGCCTTCAGGAAGTTTTTGATAGTTGCTGAAGTTTGATACTACCTCTTCTTCTTTACCGTTGGCTTTTACTTTAGTTACAGTGCGGATATGATAATAATTTGATGCATCTATATACATTGTTTCCTCTTTACCATTGGGGTAAGTGACTTTAAGTTTAAAGCATTCAGTGCCTTCTACGTCGTCTTTACCGAGATAAGTCACTTTGTTTCCCTTAGCCTTATAGTCAACAAGAGGCCCTTGCACATCAAGCTCATCCTGCGATTCTTTCACCATTTCATCAGGAATTGCTTCCGGTTTGGTCTGCCCCTGTATTGGGAAATACGACCAGCCGTTCGTTTTTGTTATGATCTGATAGTTGTTCATGCCGTTAATTGAGAACTCCATCCTGGACCCTTTACCGCTAACCCTGGTCATAGTAACAGGAAATTCTGTACCGCCTGCGTTAACACTGCCTACCATTTTAATGGAAGTTATCTTTTTCCAGTTGTCCATACCGCCTATGGCAGCTATGTGCTTATTCACGATCTCGTCGGCAGTCTGGGCTTTTACAGTAATAAAGCTGGCAAATACCATCGCAGCTGCGATTAAAGAACATCTCAGGTTTTTCATTGTTGAAGTTTTTTAAATGATATCTATGCAAGATATTAAAAACTTTCCATAATAAAGGGTGATAAATGACGGTAAAAATGTAGATATGGCTGATTATATTTGCTAAAGCTTTATTATTATTTTTCCATCAAATGAATATAAAAAAACTACTCATAGCGAACAGGGGCGAGATATCCATACGCATATCGCGCGCGGCGACAGAGCTGAATATACCTACCGTAGCCATTTATACCTATGAAGACAGGTATTCCCTGCACCGGTATAAGGCAGATGAGGCATACCAGGTGGGTGCGGACAATGACCCGCTGAAACCATACCTGAATATGGACGAGATCATAGCAGTTGCTAAAGATTGCGGGGCAAACGCGATACATCCCGGTTATGGTTTTCTGTCTGAAAATGCGATTTTTGCCCGGAAATGTGCAGAGAACAATATCATTTTCATAGGCCCGAGACCTGAAGCCATGGCGGCACTGGGTGATAAAGTCACCGCCAAGGAAGTAGCCAGGAAAGCAGGAATACCGCTCATAGAAAGTAACATAGGCGAACTTAATGACGAACAAACAGCGCTTAAAGAAGCAAACAGGATAGGATACCCGCTGATGCTGAAAGCGGCATCAGGTGGTGGCGGACGTGGCATGCGGGTAGTGCGCAGCGATGAAGAACTGAAGAAGTCGTTTCCTGAAGCGCGCAGCGAGGCAAAGAATGCATTTGGAGATGATACGGTATTCCTTGAAAAATTTGTAGAACGGCCGAAGCATATAGAAGTGCAGATAGCCGCGGACAGCTATGGCAACATCGTACACTTATATGAGCGTGACTGCTCCGTACAACGCAGGTTCCAGAAGGTGGTGGAAGTAGCCCCTTCATCTGTGCTGAAAAAAGAAACGCTGGACAAACTTTATGGCTATGCAGTAAAAATAGCGGCAGCCGTTAACTACAACAACCTGGGCACGGTAGAATTCCTCGTTGACAGCGATGAAAATATTTACTTCATAGAGGTAAACCCTCGTATACAGGTAGAACATACAGTAACGGAAATCATCACAGGGATAGACCTCATCAAGACACAGATATTCATTGCTTCCGGCCTTCGTTTATCGGACCCGGAAATAGGGCTTGGCGACCAAAGCAAGATACCGAAGATAGGATTTGCGATACAGTGCCGTATAACTACAGAAGATCCTGTAAATGACTTTAAGCCTGATTATGGCACACTGGTTACTTACCGCAATGCCACAGGCTTTGGGATACGTCTTGATGAAGGCAGCACATATCCCGGTATGAAGATCAGCCCGTTCTTTGACTCTATGCTGGTAAAAGTAAGTACCTCTGGAAATACGCTTAGAGATGCTACACTGAAGATGCACCGTGCCCTGCGCGAGTTCCGTATCCGCGGAGTGAAAAATAACATACAGTTCCTTGAGAACCTTATTACCAATGAGGACTTTATCACCGGTAAGGCCACTGTAAATTTTATTCAGGAACACCCGGAGCTTTTCACTTACACACTCAGGCAGGACAGGGGCACAAAAATGCTCAACTACCTTGCCGAGGTAACCGTAAACGGCAACCCCGATGTAAAAGTAAAAGACCCCGACAAGGTGTTTGAGAAACCGGTATACCCCAATGTGAATATGTATGCAGGCTATACGCCCGGCACTAAGAACCTGCTTACAGAACTGGGGCCGGAAAAATTCAGCGAGTGGCTGAAAAAAGAAAAGAAGATACACTATACCGATACCACGATGCGTGATGCGCACCAAAGCCTGCTCGCTACCCGTATGCGCACTAACGATATGGTAAAGATCGCCAAGAGCTTTGCCATTGCCTTTCCGCAAACGTTCAGCATGGAAGTATGGGGCGGCGCAACATTTGATGTATGTATGCGTTTCCTGAATGAAGATCCATGGAAACGCCTGGAAGCGATACGCGCCGCTGTGCCCAATATACTGCTGCAAATGCTGATACGAGGGTGTAATGGCGTGGGCTATGCAGCATACCCTGACAACCTGATCGAGACCTTTGTAGAAAAATCGTGGGAGAAAGGCGTTGACATTTTCCGCATATTCGATTCGCTTAACTGGATGCAGAATATAGCACCGTGTATAGATATGGTTCGCAAGCGCACGGGAGGCATTGCAGAAGGATCGCTATGCTACACAGGCGATATCCTGGACCCAAAACGAACAAAGTACTCTCTTGAATATTACCTGCGGCTTGCCAAAGACCTGGAAAATGCTGGCGCGCACATACTGGCAATAAAAGACATGAGCGGACTATTGAAACCGTATGCAGCCAAAGTGCTTGTGGAAGCGCTGAAAGACACCGTGAAGATACCCATACATCTGCATACGCATGATACATCATCACTGCAACCTGCCAGCTACCTGATGGCCATAGATGCGGGTGTGGATGTCGTGGATTGTGCCCTGGGCTCCCTTTCCGGGCTAACATCGCAGCCTAACTTCAATGCCATTGTGGAAATGATGAAATTCCATGAGCGGGAGAACAATTACGACATCAAATTGCTCAACCAGTTCAGCAACTACTGGGAAGCAGTGCGGGAATATTACTACCCATTCGAATCGGGTCTTAAAGCCAGCGCTGCCGAAGTATTCCTCCACGAGATACCAGGCGGTCAATACAGCAATCTAAAGCCGCAGGCAATTGCATTAGGGCTGGGTGATAAATTTGAGCAGATAAAAGATATGTATGCGACCGTGAATGAAATGTTTGGCGACATCGTAAAGGTTACCCCAAGTTCAAAGGTAGTGGGCGATATGGCGCAGTTCATGGTAGCCAATAACCTAAGCGAGCAGGATGTATATGAGAAGGGTGCGCAAATATCTTTCCCCGAATCTGTGCAGCAATTCTTTATGGGCGATATTGGCCAGCCTGAAGGTGGCTTCCCCGAAAAACTGCAGCGGATAATACTAAAAGACAAAAAGCCGTTTACCGACAGACCGAACAAGCACTTACCACCTATAGACTTTGATAAGGATTTCATTGCATTCAAGGAGAAGTATGGCACAGACCTTACGCTATGCGATTTCCTTTCCTATAAGTTTTACCCGAAAGTTTTTGAAGACTATCTCAAATTCTACCGGGAGTACGGCGATGTCTCGGTAGCGCCTACCCCTCTCTTCCTGTATGGCATGAAAGTGGGCCAGGATACAACGATAGAAATATCCAAGGGCAAAACATTACTCATACGCCTGCTGAGTATAGGGCCGGTAGATGATAAAGGTAACAGGACTGTTTTCTTTAAACTGAACGGCCAGACCCGCAATGTAGAAATACGCGACAAGTCGATAAAGGTAGAGCGGAAGGAAAACAAAAAAACAGATAAGGGCAATGACAAACAGATAGGTGCGCCTTTGCAGGGTATGCTTTCCAAACTGCTGGTAAACAAAGGAGATAAAGTAAAGAAGAACCAACAGTTGTTTGTTATAGAAGCCATGAAAATGGAGACCATTATCACTGCACCCTACGATGGATCGGTAAGCCATATAGAACTTGCAGGCGGCACGCTGGTGAATACGAATGACCTGGTAATAGAATTAAACCCATAGCCCGATGAAATACTTTTTGTTTTCCATTTGTACATTTTTTGCACTTAGCACGTTCGCACAAGACAAGAAAAAAGATGCGAAAACGCCAGTATATAATTACTCGCTGAATGACCCGATGGAAACATTCAATCCATTAATGGGTGTTGAAAAAGTATATAAATACTATCCTGAGTTTTATTCTTACTCATCATATAAGATAGCTGATACAACCTATCAATTCGAATGCTATGATTCACGTGACAGTGTTATAAATCCTCTTGCTATAAAAGACATTGGCGAAGTAAGGTTTATTTCTTTGTTTAAAGGCTATTTAGATCCCGTGCAGACATATAAAGATTATGATGGGACAAGAAAGCCTTTGCCCGTATCCAGCATCATCCGCCGGTATGACCGCGTTGGGAATGATAAATGGATGAGTGTTGACTATGCCACCAATAAATATACGGAGCTAAAAGAGTCAAGAACATTCATTGTGCGCACTGATACAATGCTTGTAACAGACCCGATAAGCCATAAGGAAACTGCTACTATAAATTGTTATTACAAAGTGGCACCCGTAAAATAGATCAGGCAACTTCCCATTCTTCCTTGATTAGAGCTACGGTATCTTCGTTCCCGGTAATTACAGAAAGCCTTTCTATAACCCTTTCTACAAGAGCATCCGGGCAGGAAGCCCCCGAAGTAACCATTACCCGAATCGGCGTATGGGCAGGCAGGTAAAAACTACTTACTTTCTCAGCATGCGTATGCAGATCAAAATGGCGTATCTCATCTGCTGATATAAGGCAATGCTCATCGTTGATAAAATAGGTGGACAGTTTCAACTCACAAAGCTCTACAAGATGAGAAGTGTTTGAACTATTGTAACCGCCTATTACAAGCGCCAGGTCGGCCTCTTTTTCCAACATGCCCTGCACAGCACTTTGGTTATCGTTCGTAGCATAGCACAATGTATCCCTCGTATCTGCGAAGCGTTCGTTTGTCTTATCAGGTGGGGTTTGAAAATGGGTCAGTATCAACTGCTTCAGGTGGTCGGCAATAGCCTGTGTTTCGCTGGCAAGCATTGTGGTCTGGTTCACGACACCTATCCGCTCCAGGTCTTTTGTTATATCAAAGCCATCAGAATACTGGCCTTTAAAATCTTCATAGAATTTTTCAGCGGGCAATGTGCCGGCAATGTATTTACCAAGATGTTGCGCCTGCGCCATATCCTTTACCACTATGGTTGGCGTATGCGCTTTACTGTGTGAGAATGTGGCCCTTGTTTCTTCGTGGCCGGGCTTTCCATGCACAATTATGGTATAGCCATCATCACCTATCTTCTCAGCGCGGTTCCACACTTTTTCCACAAAGGGGCAGGTGGTCTCATAATGCGTGGGATCAATGCCTCTCTCACGCAATGTCTGCTCCAGTTCCAGCGTGGTACCAAATGCGGGTATGATCACTATATCGTCACTTTTCAGTTCATCCCACCCCATCAGCATATTGCCCCTGGTATCCATAATGAATTTTATGCCCAGCGCCTGCAGGTCTGCATTTACACCGGGGTTATGGATCATTTCACTGAGCAGGAATATTCTCTTGCCGGGGTTATCTTCAACAGCCCTGAAAGCGATCTCGATAGCATTCTCCACTCCATAACAAAACCCAAAATGACGAGCAAGGATAACCTGCAAAGAGCCCAATTCCAAAACGGTGGGAGTGTAATCTCTTT
>CAIJNJ010000012.1 GCA_903821975.1 uncultured Bacteroidota bacterium | reverse complement strand
GATATGATGGCCACTAATGTCTATATACAATTACTGAAGGACAGGATCAACGAGCAGGCATTCTTTACGGAAGTATTATCAAACACTACCCCGGGGTTAAACTACATATTTGACCTTAAAGAACAGTCTGTAAAATATGCGAATAAGAATGCCGCTAAATTTTTCGGCAACACACCTGAGGAAATGAAGGAAATGGGTGCGGCCATAATTACCGATAAGACATTCCCGGATGATGTGCCTGTAGTAATAGAAGGCCTTGGTAAATGTGCTGTTGCCGCCGATGGAGAAGTAATATCATGGGAGTTCAGGATAAAATCTGCAGCAGGTGAATACATCTGGATGCGCAATTACTCATCGGTATATAAAAGGGACGAAACGGGTAGTCCCGTTGAAGTTGTGGGTATCATCCTTGATATAGCGGTAGAAAAGGAGGTTGCAGATAAATTATTGTTGAGCGAAAGGCAACTGCTTGACGCCCAGGCGCAGGCTGAGCTGGGTAGCTATGAAATGGATGTGGAGACCGGAGAAATGCAGGCCACTCCGCAGTTGAAGGCGATTTTCGAGGTGACTGGTGATATGCACCGCTCTGCCCTGGCAAATGGGGTGCATCCCGCAGATAGAGCGCGGCTCGATGAAATGCGGGCGAAGATCATGCGCGATTCCGGTGATTTTGATCTTGAATACAAGCATATCGTCAATGGAAAAGAAAAAACCTTATGGTCGAGGGGGCGGGTGTCTGTTAAGAATGGAAGAAAGATAATGATGGGAACGGTTATGGATGTGACCGGCCGTCATAACATGATAAAGCAGTTGCAGGAAAGTGATGATCGTTATAAGCAAGCCCAGGCGCTCGCGCATATCGGGAACTGGTCTATGGACATCGCCTCCGGTAAAATAGAATGGTCTGATGAGTTGTATAATATCTACGGGTTGCCATTAGGCTCCGCATTATCATTTGATGAGATAATGTCTTTCCATGGTGATGATAATGACATGATCAAGGAAAATCTGAGGCGGAATATTGAGGCAGGACAGCCGTCTGAAACATACTATAGAGCAGTATTGAAAGACGGCACCCGGAAGATACTTCATGCGAAAACGGAAGTGCTCACCAATGAAGATGGTAAGGCCTATAAACTGATAGGAATCATACAGGATGTTACCGAAAAACAGTTGCTGCTTGAAAAACTGCAGGAAAGTGATGAACTCTTTAAACAAGCCCAGGCACGCACGCATATAGGCAACTGGACCTGGGATATCCCTGCTAATAAAGTTACCTGGTCTGATGAGATGTTCCGTGTATATGGCCTTGAGCCGCAATCGGAAGAGGTAAACTATGAAACCTATCTTGCACACATACACCCCGATGACCGGCCTGACCGCATAAAACAGGTCACACATGTTTTTGAAACCGGTGAGCCGGAAGACCATCATTACCGTATAGTATTGCCCGATGGCGGCATCAGGATATTGCATACCAAAAGCGAGATACAATATGATGAGCACGGTAAGCCTGCCAGGATGATGGGCACCTGCCAGGATATTACTGAGCAACAGGTAGTAGAGCAGAGGTTAAAAGAAAGCCAGGAGTTTACGCAGAAGATAATGAATGTAACGCCATCTATTATCGCGTCCTATAATATCCATACCGGCCGTTTCTCATTTATTAACGATGCCCTCGAAAAAAGGCTTGGGTATGCTGTAGCTGAGGCAATGGAGGGGGGCGCTGAATTTTTTGTGTCCATTACACATCCCGACGACCTCCCTGCTCTTATGGAAAAGAATGCAAAGGCGCTTGAAGATGCAAATAACCTGCCCGCCGGCGCAGAAGAACCAATTGTTGAGTTCAAGTACCGGATGAAAAATAAGAATGGTGAGTACCGGTGGTTCCATACATTTGGTACTATTTTCGAACGGGATGCGAACAGGCAGGTGGATAGCGTGCTGAATATATCCATCGACATTACAGAACAGGAAGAAGCCGAGCAGGCTGTATTCCGTAAGAACCTGCAACTCCAGCAATCCAACACAAGCCTTGAGGAATATGCGTACGTAGCCAGTCATGATCTCAAAGAGCCACTGAGAAAGATCGTCACCTTCAGCGATCGTATGCTTACCACGCAATATGCCAAACTTGATGAGGATGGCAGATTGTTCCTTGAAAAAATAATTGACTCTTCGCGCAGGATGCAAAAGATGATCAGCGATTTGCTTTATGTGTCTACGATACTTGGTAATAATGATTTCCAGTTGTGTGACCTGCAGGTTGTATTAGGCGAGGCGATGCAGGCGGTGGATCATAAGATAGAAGAATTGCATGCAAGCATTGATGCGGAAAACCTGCCAACGGTGCTTGTAGTACCTTCTCAATTCAGGCAGTTATTTCAAAACCTCATAAGCAATTCGTTGAAATTTGCACGGAAAGGGCTGCCCCCTGAAATTAAAATAACCCATAGCTACCTTAACAGCAAGGCGGTAGAACGCTTCGATCTCACCAAAGCGAAAAAGTATCTCAAAATAGAATTTCACGACAACGGTATTGGTTTCGATAGTCAATATTCAAATAAGATATTTGCCCTGTTTCAAAGATTACATGGCAAGACCGAGTACGAAGGCACAGGCATTGGACTTGCCGTGTGTAAAAAGATAGTGGAAAACCATGGTGGCGTTATTTCTGCTCATGGTGTACCTAATGGTGGCGCAACATTTACAATTATTATTCCTGTATAAAAAGCATAATATCTCAATAAAAAAATAAGTATTTTTTGCCTATAATTTGTATATTTGTTTGATAGTGAAATACTAAAAAACTATTCGATGGGTCAATCACAAGTACATTCTGTTTTTATTGTTGACGATGATGAGGATGATAGGGAATCTATTCGTGACGCATTCAGGGAAAATAAGCATACGCATAACTATGTGTTCATGCAAAATGGCGACGAACTGATGGGGCATTTTGCCGAAACTGCTGCAAAAAAGAACCCATCGCTGATACTCCTCGATCTGAACATGCCCGGCATGAACGGAAGGGACGTTCTGAAGGAGATAAAAAAGAACGAAGAGTTAAAGCCGATACCGGTTATAGTTATTACCACTTCTTCCTCGGTAAAAGATAAGGAAGCATCATACAAGCTCGGTGCTAATTGCTTTGTTACTAAGCCGGATTCATACCAGGAATTGGTGGAGTTAACTAATTCCATTGCCAGGCTTTGGCTATAAAACACAATTTTATTGACCGGTAAGAACAACATAGGTCTTCTATCCGTTTTCGACCGGGATACGTTACTGCACCTGCGTATACCATTCTCGTTGTACCTGCTACCCGTATTTTGTTTTGGCATCAGCCAGGCATCATCTGTTGATCTGGTAAATACGCTTGTCGTTTTTATAGCGCTACACCTGTTCATTTACCCCGGCAGCAATAGCTACAACAGTTATATGGATAAGGACACCGGCAGTATAGGTGGACTCAAAGAGCCCCCGCCGGTTACTAAAAAACTATATTACGCAAGTATTATTTTTGACATTACTGGCCTCCTGTTGTGTGCACTGTCAGGGTGGCGCAGTATGCTGCTGCTCTTGGTATATGTTGCATTTTCAAAAGCCTATAGCTGGCATGGTATCCGCCTGAAAAAATATGCGTATGTAAGCTGGCTCGTGATCGCATTTTTTCAGGGTGGCTATACATTTATGCTTGCAAATATGACCGCTGAGGGCAATATGCATATGAGCTGGTTTACCGCCCCGCATATCATTTGCATGGTGGTTGCATCTTTGCTTATAGGCGGGTCTTATCCGCTTACCCAGGTATACCAGCACAAGGAAGACAGCGGCAGGGGAGACTATACCATCAGTTACCGCATGGGCATAACGGGTACGTTTGTTTTTACGCTGGTGATGTTTGTAACAAGCGCCGGTATCTTATTTTACTATTTCAGCAGTTATTACAGCATCACACAGTTCCTCATCTTCTCGGTATCCCTGGCGCCGGTAATGATCTATTTTTTATACTGGTTTATTAAAGCAGTGAAAGATCACGCAAATGCCGACTTTGCGCATACCATGCTCATGAACAAAATATCTGCGGCGTGCATGATTGCTTGTTTTACAATACTGTTTATTATTAATCATGTATCGGTAAAGTGAGGCCAAACCTCTTGGAATAAAAACAATGACCTTTGCGCCTTCGCGTCTTTGCGGTTAAATCATAACACCAGTTATCATTTGCTGATCGTAAAACTGAATATACTACCTTTCCCCGGCTCAGAGTTGATCTCTATATCGCCACCCATCTTCTGCACCAGCCTTTTTGCAGTAGCAAGGCCCACCCCTGATCCCCTGTTGTTAAACCTGTCTTGCTGGCCTAGTGTGCTGAACAACTCGAAGATACGCTTATGGTCTTCTTCGTTGATACCACGGCCATTATCCGTAACGGAAAATGAGTAAGATGCCCCATTGTCCTTTACGGCTACCTGTACCTCTCCGTGCCATTTATCATTATACTTTATAGCGTTGGTGCATAGGTTCAGGAGCACCTGCATCAGCATATACTGCGGCGCATATAATTCAAATTCACGGTTGTGGACACCAAATGTGAATTCAGCAGGTATAGGTATCAATTTTCTTACTTCGTCCATTACGGAGCCGAAGGTGAAATGTTCCTTAATGATGTCCTGTGCATTCACCATCTGTGAATGTTTCAGTATGCCGTCTACCATGGTTATGGCGCTTTTCGCCACATCTTCCATTTGCTCAAGAAATCTTATGCCGTCCGCATCAAGCACATTTGAGTAGTTGTCTTTCATGTAAGCCGCAGACATCGCCAGGCTGGCACAGGGAGATTTTACATCATGTGCTACCACATACGCAAACCGTGTAAGGTCTTTATTTAGTTCTTCCAGTTGCCCCTTCTGGGCTACAAGGCTAATGTTTGCTTTCCGGGCTTCAAAATTGGCCACTACCTGGCGTGCCAGGGCTTTTAATGTTTCCTTTTGCTCACGCGAAAGGTCGTTGGCCTTATTGTCAATTACGCAAAGGGTACCGAGTGGGTAACCGGCTTCACTTAAGAGTGGCACACCGGCATAGAAACCTATGTTTGGCGACCCGGTTACCATTGGGTTATCATGAAATCGCTCGTCCTTCAGCACATCATTAATAATGAATAGTTCCTTTGGGTTGAGGATGGCGTGCGCACAAAAAGCCACATCACGATGCAATTCCTCCGATTCAATGCCGATGCGTGATTTGAACCACTGACGGTCGTGGTCTATAATGGAGATTAGGGAAATGGGCATGCCGCAGATATCGGCGGCTATATGGGTGATATCATCATAATCCTTTTCAGATATTGTATCCAGTATATTATACTCATATAAGGCCGCTATCCTTTCCTTTTCATTTTCCGGTTTTGGTGCAATTTTCATAACGTATTCAAAAGGGGTATTTGCAATTATAGTAAATATAGGTGAATAATTGCTCAGCCCAAGGAAGGCGTAGGCTGTTATACTAATGTATTAGAGGAAGGATTAGTAGTGGTAATTGCAGGCAATAATAATAATAGTGGTCTCATGCACCTCATAGACCAATCTGTCTGCGTCTGTAATCCGCCTCGACCATTTTCCTTTTAATGTGTGTTTCAATGGTTCAGGTTTACCGCTTCCTGAAAATGGAGTAGAGGCGATCTCTGTGGTAAGTGAAATGATCTTTGTTATTATTTTCGGATCCTGTTTTTTCCACTCCTCTAAATGCTTTAGTGCGTTTGGGCTGAATGTGACACTTTTCATTACGCACCATATTTCTTTTGAAATTCTTCGAGAGTAAAGGTTATGCCCTTGCCATCTTTTATTTGCTGCATGGATTCTTCAAGCATTTTTTTATTTGCTTCAGAACTTAAAAGATATTCCGTTTCATCCATTGATTCAGAAACTGTAATATCAACAGTTTTATCTTTAAATGCAGCTTTTATTGAATTGAGCAATTCAACGGATAATTCATTTACATTCAAATGATATGTGGTTGTCATAATACAAAAATAAGCATTTTTTAGAATTCAGCCATTTGAAGGGTATTATAGCTTAATAAACTCCACCCGCCGGTTGTTGGCTTTTGCTTCGGGCGAGGTATCAGGCTGCAGGAGTTTAGATGCGCCAAAGCCCTTTACAGTAAGCCTTTTCGTATCAATGCCGGCTGATACCAGTTGCTTTTTCACTTCATCTGCACGCTTTTGAGATAGCTTCATGTTTGTAGTTGCATCTCCGTCATTATCGGTATGGCCATCTATCTCTAACCTTATGGATGGGTTCGCTTTCAGGAATTGTGCCAGTTGCCTGATGAAATCCATGCTCTCAGATTTTATTGTCGATTTGTTTACATCGAAGTTGATGGCATGGGTAACGAATTTCTTTTCGGTGAGGAGCTTGGTGAATGAATTAGCTTCCATGCCTGTCGTTATCCTGAAGTGTTTGTAGCCTACAGGTGCAATACAGCCTAATGAAACCCCTATGGGCGTAAACCCACAATCAGGGATAGACACCACGCGATATTTGTCTATATATAAATCGATCGCTTTTTCCTTATAAGCGAGTGCGAAATGGTGCCATGCGTAGGGGGCGAAAGTGTCTGGATATTGCCCTAAAACTATGCTCCTGTTATTTGTAAGGAAATCGTATTCGGAAATTTCCCCTGACTTCACTATATGGATACAGGCTTTCATACAAGGATCTTGTTTTTCATATGTGTAGAAACAAAGCTCCGCGCATCCTGATTCAAATATATAAAACCGGAAATCAAAATCGATAGCAAAACTATCACGCAGGTATTTTTTAGTTCCAATATTCGGATCTAAATAACCATCGCTGTTTTCTATCATGAGCAAATGCTCGTTACCTTCTTTTCCCACAGTCCAGAATTTCTTGTCTGAATGATCGGGTTCAAGGTTTTTGTTACACATAGAAAAGTGCCAATAGGAAGGGAAAGCGCCTATAGTATCATGGCTAAAATCATCCTTGAATATCACTTTTCCAACGGGCACGAAGTCGTAGAGATTATTTCCCTTTTGTGCATAGCTGGACACGTTACTGATTAATGTAAGTAGTACAGAGGAAATAAACGTAACAGTTCTTTGCATAATTGGATTTTTATTTTTTTATAAACTCCACTCTGCGATTATCTGCCTTGCCCTTCGTTGTCGTATTTGGTTCTATCGGTTTTGTCGCTCCATAACCTACAGCCGTGAGCAAATTGCTATTTATACCGGCTGATACCAATTGTTTTTTCACCTCATCAGCCCGTTGCTGCGATAGTTTCATATTTGCCGCCGCATCACCGTCACTATCGGTATGCCCGTCTATCTCTAACCTTATAGATGGGTTCGCTTTCAGGAATTGTGCCAGTTGCATAATATAGCTCATGCTCTGCGGCTGTATACTTGATTTATTTACATCAAAATTGATACTGTGGGTAATGAATTTTTTCTCGGTAAGTAGTTTGTCAAATGGCTTCGATGCATTTCCCGTCGCGATGCGTACGTTCCGTACTTTCATAGGTCCTGTAGGGCCAATAAATAGATTAGAATGAGATTGGTTGCAGCTATCCATTGTAAATAAATGATAGTGGTCTATATAAAAATTTAAGGTTTGCTTTTTATAAGCCACGGCTAAATGGTGCCATGCATCGAGTGCGAATGTGCCGGGGTATTTCATTTTTGGTTTGCGTTTTTTCCAGCATGGGCTCCACATGTTTGATTCACCATTGCCATTTATAGATACCCCGGTACTGAACGTCATATAGAATGCGTTGGGGTCGTCTGGTTTATAATTCATATTCATTATTTCAATTTGCGCGGAGCTATTGTTACTTGCAGGCATGAAATCGTATTCTATCGTGAAACTATCGCCCAGCAGGTTTTCTTTAAGATTGGCATCGAGCGATACTTCTGCCTCGTCGTTTATATTCAGGTAGTTTCCGTTATCATCATGCTCTACAGTACACACTTCCATTGTTAATTCAGGCTCATTGGTATAAAACTTTTTCCATTTGGAAGGAAATTTACCGACAGTGTCTTGGCTGAAATCATCTGCAAAGATCACGGTCTCTCCCGGCACAAAATCATAAGTGTGTGCTCCATTTTTCTTTGATTGTTGTGCATGACAAACAGGAATAGTGCATAATACAAATACAACCGGGAATAACACTTTTAGCATAATAGGCTATTACCCCATAAATATACATAATATATAGTTTATGCCTCAATTGAGCCATTAAGCCATTAAGCCATTGTATAGATTTGTGCCCTCCAATTGAGCCATTAAGCTATTAAGCAATTCAGCCATTGCGCCATTATATGAATTTTGCCCCCCCAATTGAGCTATTGAGCCATTCAGCCATTGCGCCATTATATTGTTTTTGCGCTCCCAATTAAGCAATTAAGCAATTAAGCCATTGAGCCATTCATTCATCCATTCACCTTATATTTGCCTATACAACGTCATGGAGATCAGTAAAAATTTTGTGCACACAGAGGCAGAGCTGAAGTGGTATGCGCATTGGGAAAAGTCAGGATATTTTAAGAGCACGCCGGATGACCGGCCACCTTATACTATTGTAATGCCCCCGCCAAATGTAACGGGTGTACTGCACATGGGCCATGCATTGAACAACAGCGTACAGGATATACTGATACGCCGTGCCAAAATGATGGGCTATAATACCTGCTGGGTACCCGGCACAGACCATGCATCTATAGCCACAGAGGCCAAGGTGGTAGGTATGCTCCGCGATATGGGCATAGACAAAAAGACAATGCCCCGCGATGAGTTCCTGAAGTATGCCTGGGAGTGGAAAGAAAAGTATGGCGGCATTATCCTGCAGCAACTGGAAAAACTCGGTTGCTCGCTCGACTGGAGCCGTACCAACTTTACTATGGATGATGCCTACTATGCAGCAGTGATAAGGGTATTTGTGGAGCTGTACAATAAAGGGCTTATCTACCGCGGGGTAAAGATGATCAACTGGGACCCTAAGGCAAAGACCGCCCTGAGCGACGAGGAAGTGATATTTAAGGCCACCAATTCAAAGCTCTACTACGTACGTTATAAACTGGATACCGGTAAAGACGAATATATAACCGTAGCCACTGTGCGCCCGGAAACCATACTCGGTGATACTGCCATTTGCGTGCACCCCGATGATGAGCGCTATGCGCACCTCGCCGGCAAGTACTGCTTTGTGCCGCTGATAAACAGGCGCATACCCATCATTTTTGATGATTACATAGATAAGGAGTTTGGTACAGGTGCGCTGAAGGTAACACCCGCCCACGATATAAATGACTATAACCTGGGCCTGAAACACGGCCT
>CAIJNJ010000011.1 GCA_903821975.1 uncultured Bacteroidota bacterium | reverse complement strand
ATCGCCGGTACCGGGTGTAGTTACCTGCACTTCTTTTGTGTCCGGGTTGTAGGTCCATGAAGTTTTGCTGTCACAAATTATTTCCTGCGAGCCAAGTACGATATGATATTTTTCCCCTTTCAATGACAGTGTACCTTTCTTAGTATCTTTTACTTTGCCACCGGTAAGGTTGAGTACAAAATTTGCCTTCATAGAAGTAAGGCTTTTTACCTTCTTGCTTACCCCTTCTAATATGGCTTTAGCTTTAGGGTCGTTTTGTGCGTTTGCCGACTGAACTGCAAAACAAATTCCTAATACAATTATTGATAATACTTTTTTCATGCGCTATTGTATGCTTTTTGTGGCGGCGAAGGTAAGAAAAGTTAAGTGATTTCTCGCAAAGGCGCAAAGGCGCGGTTGTCCGTGTTATGTGTTTAAGAGCGCAGTTCACATCTCGTAAAAAATGCCTATCCAGCAATCAAGCTTCGGTTGGCCGATGAATATCATTAAGAGCTAACCGTTATAGGTAGCCCGGTAAAATATGCGGTTCCCGAGTAGGGATGCTTCGTTCCTCAGCATGACAAAATAAACAATAAATATTCTTATTGCGATTTCTTTCAACCTAATCAAGGGAATGTAAAAAGTCATTCAGCTCGGCTTCGGTTTTAAAGTAGACCTCGCGTGGCTTACTGCCTGCTGCGGGGCCTACAATGCCCGCGGCTTCGAGCTGGTCCATAATACGGCCTGCACGGTTGTAACCGAGGTTTACGCGACGTTGAAGATTGGAGGTAGAGCCGGATTGCATCTGCACCACTATGCGGGCACATTCTTCAAATAGTTTATCCCTGTTGGAAAGGTCTACTTCTTTTGCGCCTTCACCGTCTTCCCCTTCATACTCCGGAAGCTCGAATGCCGATGCATAGCCACGTTGTTTGGCGATGAACTCAACAATATTTTCCACTTCAGGTGTATCTACGAATGCGCACTGCAGGCGAAGGAGCTCGCTGCCATGAGACACAAGCATATCGCCACGGCCTATAAGCTGCTCTGCGCCACCAGAATCAAGGATGGTACGGGAGTCGACCTTTGCAGAAACCTTGAATGCGATACGCGCAGGGAAGTTTGCCTTAATGGTACCCGTGATGACATTCACAGACGGGCGCTGCGTGGCTATGATAAGATGTATACCAATGGCGCGCGCCAGCTGTGCGAGACGGGCTATAGGCATTTCCACTTCTTTGCCGGCAGTCATAATAAGGTCTGCAAACTCATCGATAACAAGGACAATGAACGGCAGGTATTTATGACCACGTTCAGGGTTAAGACGACGGCTGATGAACTTTTCGTTGTACTCTTTAATATTACGTGCGCCTGCCTCTTTGAGCAACTCGTAACGGTTATCCATTTCTATGCACAACGCATTGAGTGTATTGATAACTTTCTTGGTGTCGGTAATAATAGCCTCTTCTTCGTTGGGCAGCTTTGCAAGGAAATGTTTTTCTATGGTGCGATATACAGAAAGCTCTACTTTCTTCGGATCGACCATGATGAATTTTAACTGTGAAGGATGTTTTTTATAAAGCAGCGAAACGAGTATCGCATTGATACCAACAGACTTACCCTGGCCGGTAGCGCCTGCCATAAGCAGGTGCGGCATAGTAGCGAGATCAACGATGTAATTCTCATTATCGATCTTCTTGCCAAGCGCAATAGGCAAGCTCATTTTATTGTTCACGAATTTATCGCTGGAAATTAGTGTGCGCATGGATACGATCTGCTTATTTGCATTGGGCACTTCAATGCCTATTGTGCCGCGGCCGGGTATTGGCGCGATGATACGGATACCAAGCGCAGAAAGATTGAGCGCGATATCATCTTCCAGGTTCCTGATCTTGGAGATGCGCACACCTTCTGCGGGAACTATCTCGTACAAGGTTACTGTAGGTCCTACCGTAGCAGTGATGCGCTGTATCTCTATGCCGAAGCTGCGCAGCGTTTGTATGATCTGTGTTTTGTTTTTCTCCAGTTCTTCTTTGTCGAGCGAGATCGTTTCAGTAGCACGATCTTCGAGTAAGTTGAGCGTAGGGAATTTATAATCAGGCAGATCAAGCTCCGGTGCGTATGGTTCGTTACTGGCTATTGCAATATGTGAGCCATGTTTTATGGCGGGCTTTTCTTCAAGCTGTATCACTTCAAATGAAAGCTCAGGGTCTGATGGCTCACCACCTTTGTTGCTGCTTCCGGCATCTTTTTCTTCCGCATATTTTTTATACTCCTCATACTCTTCGCCTTCGCCATCTTCTTCTTCACTTTCATCTTCCGGTTCTTCCTCTTCTTCGCTTTCTTTTTCCGTAATGGTCATCTCCCATTCTTTGTTAGCTGCGGCATCTTCTATTAATACGGGAGCAGTTTCATCTTCGTTGTGTAAAATGTTTTTTCCGTGGTCAACAGGGAATGGTGCATTCTCTTCATTCTCTTTTTCCGCCTCGTTGAATACAGGAGTTGGTGCGAGTGCCGCCGCCATTTTGCTGGTGCGCTCGCGAATACGGTTAAGGAACGGCCGAATATCCAATGCGAAAATGACAAAGACAAAAAAGAGCACTGTGGAGAGCAGCACAAGCCCTGTCCCCCCAACGCCTAATAATCCATTAAAATATTCAACGGCTACATTGCCAAGTGCGCCGCCTAAAGGGAACGCAGGAGTAGCTGATTGTATCAACAGGTACAGGTAAACTAAAATTGGCGCCAGAAGAATGAGGATAATGGACAGCCACCTCATATACCGTAGTACAGGAAGTACTCGTTTGCCATAGATCAGGACCATACCAAGGCCGGCTATTGCCATTCCGATCGCAAATGAAGCAATACCGGCACATTTATACACTAGCAGATCGGACAAAAATGCACCCATGTGACCACCCCAGTTGGCCACCGGCGAATGATCTTTGAAAATGTAATGTAATGTGCTGCCGCTTGAACGGAGGTTATCCTGGTCAATACTCCATGTAAAACAATAACTTATGATAGAAAAACAAGTGAAAACACCGGTTAAAAGGAAGAAAATGCCAAATCCTAGCCTGATCTGGCGTTTTCGGTCAATGCCAACAGGGGATACGTCATTTACCGGCTTAGGAACTGCTTTCTTATTTTTGATCGTTTTTGCCATTTGGTGCCGATAACTGCCAGGAGGTGTAAAAATACAATATTATAAAAGCAATAAAACTTATTTCGTGTTTGGCGGAAATTTATTTTGCGTATTATTGCTGAAATATTTCATAAAATCCTTATTTTTGACGATAATTTTTTAATTTAAAGCAAACGTTTTTTTCAATTTAGTTGTCTTATTATTATATCAAAAGAGTACATGAACCGTTTTCTTACTTTTACCAGGGTAAATATATCACTTAAAGCGGTAGTGGCTTTTTTTGCTTTTTTTGCCGAAATCTCCTCTTCTTCAGCGCAGTTGGTACTAAGCGGAAATAAGACCGCAGCCATATTATCATCGGCACTGGCAGGTACAGGTGTTACGATAATGAGCCCAACACTTACGTGTGCGGGCAATGCAAATGCCACATTTACAACAGGGGCAATCAGCCCGTTAGGTATCCCGACAGGAATCGTGCTCACAACGGGAAATGCTGTAGATTCTACTGTTGCCGGTGTTTTTGGCTATGGTGTGGGAGATCCGTCATCTGATTTTGCGAATACAGGGAATGGCACACCGGGTGATGCGTTGCTAACAACATTGGCCCATAACCCCACGCATGATGCCTGCATCCTTGAATTCAATTTCAAACCTGCCGGCGATACCATTAAGTTCAAGTATGTGTTCGGGTCGGAAGAATATACGGATTACACGTGCTCTACGTTTAATGATGTGTTTGCGTTCTTTATTACAGGAGGTGCGTATACTACAGCAACCAACCTGGCACTGGTGCCGGGCACCAGTATCCCCGTGGCAGTGAACAGTGTGAACTGCGGCGCAACGGGCGGTTATAGTATATCCGGTTGTACCTCAATGGGGACCGGGTCGCCATTCTGCGCATATTATGTAAATAACCTTTCAACAAGCAGTATTGCCTATAACTACGTGACCTATGACGGGCTGACAACTGTTTTGCAGGCCGTAGCTGCTGTAAGCCCATGTGATACTTATCACCTGAAACTGGCGATAGCAGATGCAGGTGATGATGCATTTGACTCCGGTGTGTTTATTGAAGGCGGTAGTCTTACATCAGCAACAACCACCGCTGTAACGGCAACGGGTACAAGCGGCCTGCCATATTGTATTCGTGGTTGTGCCCCGGGTAATTTTGTTTTCACAACCCCTGTTCCACAGGATACAGCGATCGTAGTTCATTACCTTATCACTGGAAGTGCAATAAACGGATATGATTACACAACGATCCCTGACAGCGCAGTAATACCTGCATATTCAACTTCGGTTACTGTAAACATCAACACTTTACCTGTTGTTCCTGCAGGTCCTAAAGTTGTGACACTGGAGATTTTAGTTCCTAACCCATGTATCGCAGATTCTTTCTCAATAGGAGCTATTGCAAACCTCACTATCCTTGATTCATTTAACTTCCATATTGTAACACCTGATACAGCTATCTGTAACGGGCAGTTTGTGCACATCATTGCTATTGGTGACAGCATATTTGACAGTATCCTGCATTATACATGGACGCCTCCTGCTACAGTAAGTAATGATACAACACTCATTACGAATGCCACGCCAACGGTGACTACTACTTATGTGCTCACAGCCACAGCTGCGGCCGCTTTGGGCTGCACGCCGGAAAGTCATGCGATAACGATAAGGGTATATGACCGTCCTATACTCACGGTGGATTCAGCTCTTGTAAAAACGTGTGTCGGTGTACCTGTGCAACTACATGTGTATGCGGTACCTGATACCGTACCCAATACTTATCTGTGGGCACCACCAACAGACCTGAGCAGCACGACCATATATGACCCTATTGTGGATCCGACTACGACGGGAAATGTAACATACACGGTCACGGTTAACCCTACTGCTATTCCGGGATGCACAAGCACTGCTACGCTTACTGTGCACACAGTACCGAATAATTTTACGCTGAATAACGGAGATACTGTGATCTGTATAGGACAGCAGGTGCAGGTAAGTATATCAGGGGGCAGCAGTGAGTTTACATGGTTATGGGCACCACCTGCAGGTGTGTCTAATATTAATATCATGGATCCGATCATCACGCCTACAACCAGCGCCACTTATACCGTTACAGCTTCTTACGCTCATTGCCCGAACATGGTGGATAGCTTCCATATTGAAGTAGATTATCCTGCTCCGTCGGTTGTGTACACGGATACTATCTGCCTTGGTGGAACGGACAGCGTAAACCTTACGGTTCCTACTCCGGGTTATTACCATTACCAGTGGGCACCTCCTACATTCATTAGCAATGATACGATCCCTAACCCGATCATTACACCTACTGTAGAGGGTAGCTTTTCGTGGACAATAACGATACAACCGCACTCTGCGGCATGTGCTATCATTGATGATGTGAACCTGCTTGTGATCCCGAACTCATTTACAATATCGCCGACCAGTGCAGCAGTGTGTAAAGGCGCGCAGGTGCAGGTTTTCGGAACTCCATACGACCTGTTTTCGTACAGTTGGTCGCCATCAGTAGGTATACCAACATTGAACATCATCAACCCGCTCATAACGCCTGATACGTCTACTGTTTATGTGGTTACGGCTACCTATCCGAAATGCCCGGACATGCATGACACACTGAGGATAGATGTGCAGCCCAATCCATTTGTATACATTGGTGGTAACCGTTTTGTTTGCCAATATGATACGCTGCACCTGACCGCATCAGTAATACCCATGTGGTACGAGCATTACAGCTATACCTGGGCGCCAGCGCTGCACCTTGATAATGATACATCATCGACCGTTGTTTTCAGCGGAGATACCAGTGTGAAGATCACATTTACGGTAACCACGCCTGCCGGTTGTATGGCTGTGGATTCAGCTGATATCACGGTTTATCCCGGAAATTTTGCGAGCCTCACTCCTAATATCAGGGATTTCTGCCCGCACGATTCTGCGATCTTATCGCCTACGGGTGGTGTTTCCTACAGGTGGTCGCCATCTATTTATCTCAGCGACAGCACCGCTTCTCAGCCTGTAATAAAACCGATCACCAACCAGACCTATAGCATAGTGGCAACCAGTATGTACGGATGCCTGGATACACTGAGCTTTACGGCGATCGTGCATCCGGCCGGGGTTATTTACCTTGGTGATTCTGTAACATTATACCCCGGAGAAACTTACCAGATAGATCCGCAGACGAACTGTTCGAATTTTGTGTGGATGCCGCCGGGAGGACTCAACGATGCGTATATTTCAAACCCTATCGCATCGCCGATGATCAGCACCAAGTATGTGGTTTACGGCACCACGGAATGGGGGTGTAAAGCTAAAGATTCAATAAATATATATGTGGATGCGAGTTCGCTACTGGCGCTTCCAAATGCGTTTACACCGGGTAATGGACCAAATAACGAATTTAAAATTATTAAGCGCGGCCTTGCTAGTTTAAATTATTTCCGTATTTTCAACCGTTGGGGGAACCTTGTTTTTGAGACAAATGACATAGATAAGGGGTGGAATGGTGAGTTTCATGGTACTCCGCAGCCTATGGACGTATACGTTTATGAGGTAGAAGCGGTTACCAGCGCGGGAGAAATATTTAAAAAACATGGAAACACGACTTTAATAAGGTAATTTTACAACGATAATTTATACAAATGATGAGGAGAAATATTATTACTCGTTTAAGCCTGGCGGCCGCTATCATTTTAACAGCGCCTGTGACCTATGCGCAGGATATTCATTTTACTGAATTTGATATGGCCCCTATGGTCGTAAACCCAGCGTTTACCGGCATGTTCAATGGTATGGTGCGTGCGAGCGCAATATACCGTAACCAATGGGCGAGTGTTACTGTTCCTTATGTTACCTATACAGCAGGTGTGGATATGCCATTGCTTGTGGAGAATAACGGAGATTATCTTGCAGCAGGCCTGCAACTTTATAAAGACCAGGCGGGTGATGGTAACCTTTCCAACTTTACCGGTTTGGTGTCTGTAGCTTACAGCAAGGCATTACAACGCCCTGATGCATATTCTAAAAGCACGTCGTTAACAGTAGGTCTCCAGGGCGGGTACGCACAAAAAAGCATTGACCTGTCTAAATTATATTTTGGTGATGAGTGGCTGAACGGAACTTTTGTTCCCGGTACATCACAGGAATATCATTTAGGCATAGGAAACTCAGTAAATTATTATCTCGTAAATGCGGGCCTTTCATTATCGCATGCAGGCAACAAATTCAGCTATACACTGGGTGTTGCAGCAAATAATCTGAACCAGCCTAACGATGATATCGAAAAAAAGCAGAACAGCGAAACAGGTCTGGATATGCGTTTTACAGGTATGGCCGGAGCTAACTGGAATGTTTCAGAAAGGCTTAGCCTTCGTCCCGCGGTACTTTACCAGAACCAGGCAACTGCATCAGAACTGATAGCAGGTAACGAATTTCTTTACCAGGTAGGCCGTAGCCCCGGTTACGAGGATTTCTCAACAGCGGTGTTCCTCGGCGGCTGGTACCGCTCAGGTGATGCAACCATGATCACAGCGGGTGTGGAATTCAAAGGTTTTCGTATAGGTGTTTCTTATGATTATAACATATCTACGCTGAATACAGCAAGCAACGGAAATGGCGGATTTGAAATAGGAATTAAATATATAGCTCCGTACCCGGGCAAATTTGCAGGAAAAAGGACCATTCCATGCTCACGTTTCTAGTAAAATCATATTAATAAAAATTGAAGGGCTGAAGTTTTTTTAGAAAGCCCTTCTTTTTTTTAAAACCAATTTATACTTTTATATCCATTAACAACGCTCACGCACATGAGAAAAAATTGGCTGATAGT
>CAIJNJ010000010.1 GCA_903821975.1 uncultured Bacteroidota bacterium | reverse complement strand
GGGCTGCTGCCTGCATTTCAAGCAACTGATCATAATTGTATTTGCGCTTATCACTGCCAATGTATGCGGAGCTGTCTATTTTCTGCAACAATAATGTTCGCATTTTATCTGTCTCAGGTGAGTTGGCAAACCAGAATAATTGGTGATTTGTTGTTGTATAGAATTCATTGACCAGGGCAGGATATGCCAGGCTATCTATAGTTGTGTTTATAGCAAATACCTTTACCGAAACACCTGTCAGTATAATTATTATAATGGGCGCTATTATTTTATTCACAAGTGTCATGGTGCACTATGGTCTTAGGCCTTTTTATATATTTTGTTCTGCTTTGCAAATATTTTCAATGCCTTTCAACAAAGCATCAGGGTTAAAGGAAATACTGTCAATTCCCTGCTCAACAAGGAATCGGGCAAATTCGGGATAATCGCTTGGGGCCTGCCCGCAAAGACCGATTTTAGTATTTGATCTTTTAGCTTTTTCAATTACCATCGCTATCATCGTCTTTGCGGATTTGTTCTGTTCGCTAAAGAGATCAGCTATTATTGCCGAATCGCGGTCTATACCTAAAGTAAGTTGTGTAAGATCATTAGAGCCGATAGAAAAGCCATCGAATATTTCAGCAAAATCCTCTGCCTGTATCACGTTGCTGGGGATTTCGGCCATTACATAAATTTCAAGGCCGTTTACACCCTGAGTTAACCCGTTTTGTTGCATTACTTCTATCACTTTCTTCCCTTCATCAACTGTGCGGCAGAACGGGATCATTAATTTCACGTTAGTCAGCCCCATTTCGTCTCTTACCACTTTCATTGCTTCGCACTCCAAGCTAAATCCTTCTTTGTATAGCGGGTTATAATAGCGTGATGCTCCCCTGAAACCGATCATCGGGTTTTCTTCCACAGGTTCGAAATCCTTGCCACCAAGCAGGTGTGCATATTCATTTGTTTTAAAATCACTCATCCTTACGATAACATCTTTAGGATAAAAAGCTGCGGCAATTGTTGCTACGCCCTGCGATAGCTTATCGATAAAATAATCTTGTTTACGCGTGTACCCGCGTGTGAGTGTTTCTATTTTGTCTTTGCTTTCTTTATCTGTTATCTCATCAAATTTTACGAGAGCTATGGGGTGCACTTTTACTGTATCATTGATAATAAATTCGAGCCGCATAAGTCCTACGCCATTATTTGGATAGAGCGATAACTTAAATGCTTTTTCCGGATCACCGACTATCAGCATAGGAGCTGTGTGTGCAGGCATTTGAATTGCATTCAGATCAAAGGCTGTTTTTTTCCATTCAAGATCACCTTCATACACTTTCCCGGTTTTCCCCTCGGCGCATGATATGGTAATTTTATCACCATCTTTTATCGCTGTTGTTGCATTTGTGGCGCCCACAATGGCAGGTATACCTATTTCGCGTGCTATTATTGACGCATGGCTTGTTCTTCCGCCTTTATCTGTAACGATAGCTACGGCATTTTTAAGAATGGGGTCCCAGTCGGGACTGGTTAATTCAGTTACAACGATCTCTCCCTTTTTCAGCTTGTACGAATCTGCCGGTGAGTGCAGTATCCGTGCAATGCCGGATGTTATTTTACTGCCGATCGCTTCACCGGTGGCTAATATTTTACCCTTCTCCGTTAATTTGTATTCTTCGACTTTCAATCCGCTTTCGCGGCTATGAACGGTCTCCGGCCGGGCTTGCACTATATAGAGATCCTCGGTTAAGCCATCTTTTGCCCATTCAAAATCCATTGGTTTCTGATAATGGTCTTCTATGAGCAAAGCCCAGTTTGCCAGTTTGGTCACTTCATCGTCGGTAAGAACAAATTTGCATTTCAGGTCTTCTGGGGTATCGATGTTTTTGGTCGTATCTTTTCCATTCTTTTCTGAATAGACCATCATCAGGGATTTTTCACCAAGGTTTTTTTGAATTATTGCTTTCTTTTTGGCCCTGAGTGATGGTTTAAACACAAAGAACTCGTCGGGAGTTACAGTGCCCTGAACTATATTTTCTCCCAACCCCCACACGCCGGATATATGTACCAGGTTTTTGAAGCCGGACTCGGGCTCCAATGTAAACCCAACACCCGAACATGCTTTATCTGAACGCACCATTTTTTGAATACCCGCCGATAACGCTATCTTACTGTGGTCAAAGTCATTGTCTTCCCTGTACTTGATCGCCCGGTCCGTATAAAGTGAAGCATAGCATTTTTGAACCGCATTTATCAGTTCATCTGCGCCCTTAATATTCAGGTACGATTCATGCTGGCCGGCAAAGCTGGCTTCCGGCAAGTCTTCGGCAGTAGCGCTGCTGCGGACGGCTACCTCAATTGGGGTGCCATTGGAAAGTGTAATATAACCATTGATAATTTCCGAAGAAAGGTCGGCAGGGAATGTTGCCGATAGAAATAATTCCCGTGCTTTTGCTCCTGTTTCTTTCAGGTTAGTATATTGTTTCCTGTCAAGGCTTTCAAGCAGTTGTTTTAATGGTTCGCGGAGCTTATTGTAATCAATAAAATGCCAGAATGCCTCCGAAGATGTGGCAAACCCATCAGGGATATTTATTCCCGATGAGGAAAGGTTGTTGAACATTTCACCGAGTGATGCATTCTTTCCTCCAACTTTTGCAATGTCGGATGAATTGATCTTGCTGAACGCTAAAATATAAGACGGCATAAAATAATTTTTAGGATTGATTTGCAGTTCTTTTTGATCCGGCTGACTGGCAAAAGCGGTCATAATAGGCCTTCTCCAGGCGTTCCTTATGTGCAGGGTGGGCTATACTTATAAGCAGTTTTGCGCGCTGATCCATATTTTTCCCGTAAAGATTTACCACACCGTATTCGGTAGCTACATAGTGTACGTGTCCCCTTGTAGTAACAACACCTGCACCTTGTTTCAGAAAGGGCACGATCCTTGACATTCCATCCCTGGTAGTAGAGGGCATGCCAATAACCGGTTTACCCCCTTCAGATAATGAAGCCCCGCGCATAAAATCCATCTGACCGCCAATACCTGAATATTGATAAGCTCCGATAGAATCAGCGCATATCTGCCCGGTGATGTCTATTTCTATAGCGCTATTGATAGCTATTACTTTCGGGTTTCTGCGAATAATATCTGTATCATTCACGAAAGAAACATCCATACAATTCACGTCAGGATTGTTGTCTACAAAGTCGTAGATCTTTCGTGTTCCCAGGATAAATGTGCTCACTATTTTACCACGTTGCACTTTTTTGTACTCGTTGGTGATCACACCCTTTTCCACAAGCGGGAGGATGCCATCCGAGAACATCTCTGAATGAATACCCAGGCCTTTGTGGTTTACCAGGCATTTCAGCACGGCGTCAGGTACAGCCCCGATGCCCATTTGCAGTGTTGCGCCATCTTCGATAAGCCCCGCAATATTGACCCCTATGCGATCTGTGATATCGTTTGTTTGTGAGGCATAGTTTACCTCTATTATTTCCGCTTCCTGCCACACAACCGCTGAAAAGGAAGAAACAGGAATAATACCATCGCCTAATACCCGCGGCATTTTCGGGTTTACATGGGCAATAACTTTTTTTGCATTACGAACTGCACTTAATGCCGCATCTACAGATGTACCCAGGCTACAATATCCATGCTTGTCGGGTGGTGAAACCTGTATCATGGCCACGTCTATAGGTAGTATTTTTCTATCGAATAATTGCGGGATCTCGCTGAGGAAAACAGGGATATAGCCCCCTGAGCCACTATTTGCCCATTCTCTTACATTGCCCGATACGAATAGTGAATTAAGGTAAAAGCTCTTGAGCACCTCAGGGTGATCCCAGTCGATATTTCCGTAGGTGCTTATTGATGTCAGTTCTACATCACTTATGTTACCTGCTCTTGCCAGCAAAGCATTTACCAGGATCAGTGGCGTAGCTGCGCTGCCGTGAATAAACACCCGGTCGCCGCTCTGTACAAGCATAACAGCTTCTTCGGGGGTTGTATAATTTAACGTCATAGGATATAAAAATTAAGAGCCAATTATGGAATGACCAATACCGGCACATTGCTGCCAAGTAATAAATGTTCTGCTACCCCACCCAATCGTCTGGTACCGAGGATGCTTTTGCTATGGCTGCCAATGGCAAGCAAGTCGTACTCGGTATTTGCGAGTATAGCATCAATTTTTAATCGCGGGAGGCCGTACTCTTCGACATAGTTAATATTATTCCCTAAATATTGGGAGGCCAACCGCTTCAGATCGGTGCTGTCTTTTTTCAAGTCTTCGTTCAATTGTATCTCGAAGCCGGTGCCCCCGGTAAATAAAGTCTCATCAATTACATGGATAATGGTGACCTCGCACTTCTTTAAGGAGTCAACCAATTCCTGCATGGATGCAAGTACTTTTTCGGTAAAAGTTGAATAATCAAGACATAGGACAATACGCATAACTATTGAATTTTTGTCAAAATTAGAGATTGCATATCCTGCCCTGCTGATGAGAATTACCCTAAAATATGATTGTTGTCATAATGCAAAGTGGCATCTGCAAATACTTTTGTTGAAAATATATAGTCTGTAAATATTTAAACCATGGCAACGAGTCAGGATACAAAAACGGTTTTTTCCAAGGCCCTGGACGAGTTTTTCTATGGGATGGCTGAATTAGCCGGGTTTTCAGTGAATGTTTTCAAGGAAGGCATAAAGCCACCCTATGAGTTTAAGGAAGTATTGAACCAGTGCTATGAAATAGGTATAAAATCATTCGTACTTGTTGGTGTTACGGCATTTATACTGGGCCTGGTGTTAGTAATGCAGTCAAGGCCCACCATGATCGAATTTGGAGCAGGGTCTTATTTGCCGGCTATGTCTTCAATATCTATTGTGCGTGAGATAGGTCCACTGGTTACCGCATTGATATGTGCGGGGAAAATCGGGTCGGGTATTAGTGCGGAATTAGGCTCGATGAAAGTGACGGAGCAGATAGATGCAATGGAAGTATCAGGTACCAATCCGTTTAAATACCTGGTGGCTACCAGGATACTGGCGACAACGTTAATGATACCTATCCTTACCGTATATGCCGATTTCATTTCCCTTATCGGTGCACTTACCGGATCGAATATTAAAGACGATGTGAATGTGCATTTTTATTTCAACCGCGTATTTGAGGCATTGCACTATACAGATGTGATCCCGTCATTTACAAAAACATTCTTTTTTGGGTTTACGATAGGGTTGGTAGGATGTACGAAGGGCTACAATTCTAAAAAAGGTACAGAAGGGGTAGGAAAGGCGGCAAATGTTTCCGTGGTTGTATCAATGGTAGGGGTCATTATCATTGACATGGTTGTTACACAAATTACTTCAATGCTTGGTTATTTATAAAATGGACACAGCACTAAATATCGCCCAAGGAGTATCTGTTGCCGCACAGCCGGCAATAGAGATAGCACATTTGCGAAAAGCATTTGGCAGTAATGTGGTGTTGCGTGATTTTAACCTTACTGTTCAAAACGGGGAGAACGTGGTGGTTATGGGTAAATCGGGCATTGGAAAAACAATCCTGATCAAATGTATCATAGGGCTGATAAAGCCTGACGGCGGCACGTTGCGTGTTTTAGGCAAAGATATTTCGACACTTAACCACAGGGACCTTGATGAACTGCGTATGCGTATCGGTTTCGTATTCCAGAGCAGTGCGTTGTATGACTCGATGACCGTGCGTGAGAATCTTGAATTCCCACTGAGGCGCGACCGCAGGAATAAGATCAGTGGCAATATAGAAGATCATGTGAGAGAAGCATTACGGAATGTAGGACTTGAAAATGCGATAGATCTGATGCCTTCGGAATTATCGGGCGGTATGAGAAAGAGGATAGGCATAGCGAGGGGGCTTATCCTCAATCCGGAAATAGTATTGTACGATGAGCCTACAACCGGTTTGGACCCTATTACTTCAGAAGAGATCACACACCTCATCCTTGAGTTACAGAAGAAATATAAAACCACATCTATCATTATTACGCATGATATTGACCTGGCACGGGAAACGGCTAACCGCATAGTTTTTTTAACAAATGGCATTGCTTATATGCAAGGCACCTACGATGAACTTATGAATACTACTGACCCTGAAATAAAACATTTTTTCAAACGATAATCTATATGTTATGGATAAGACACTAAAAAAGAATATTCTGCTTGGTTTTTTTGTGCTCATTGGCATTGTCCTGTTTATAGCGGGCATATTCCTGGTTGGCTCAAAGAACGAGATGTTTGCCAAGACATTTCCCATTACTGCGAAGTTCAAAAACGCGACCGGCCTTAAATCGGGCAGTAATGTGCGTTATAATGGGGTGAAGGTTGGCATTGTAAAAGCCGTGAACCTTATTAATGATACACTGGTACAGGTGGATATGGAGATAGAAGAAGCTAAGCGTAGTTTTATACATACTACGGCTGTAGCCGCAATCGCTTCGGATGGCCTGATGGGCGATAAGATCGTAAATATTTCTGCCGGCAAGAATAGTGGAGCGCAAGTGAAAAATAACGACCTGCTTGCTGCACATAACCCGCTCGTTACCGATGAGGTGCTGGAAACGTTAAACAAGTCGAATGAGAACATAAGGGTGATCACAGATAATCTGAAAACAATAACTTCTGACATTAATTCGAACAACGGTCCGGTACAAATGTTGTATAAAGACCCAGCAATGGCGCAGAGCCTGAGGCAATCATTTACTAACCTGGATGCAATTACAGGGAAAGTATTGAATGTGAGCGCCTCATTGCAGAACATTACTTCTCAAATACAAAATGGCAATGGAGCTCTTGGTGAGATAATCAATGACACCAGTTTAGCAAAGAACCTCGCGTATACACTCAGCAAGCTGAAACAAACATCAGATGCCTTAAATACAGCGTCGGGTAACTTGTCTAAGACAATCGAACATGCCAATTAAGGGAAGGGTGCTGTAAATATGCTACTAACAGATACGGCTTTTTCGGCAACAGTTCAAAAGACGATGACAAACATAAAGTCAGCATCTGAAGGGCTTAATGAAGATATGGAAGCGTTGAAACATAATTTTCTTACCAAAGGTTATTTCCGTAAGCAGGCGAAAAAGGAAAGAAAAGCAGAGAAAGAAAAGAATAGATAGTCTTTTATAACCAGTAGCAATTATTTGAAAACAAAACACACCAGCTATGCAAAAAATATTAAACCAGGAAGACGTAAGATACATATGTAACCCGGATACTTTTGGCGGATCGTTACCCACCGGTGAAATTGAAAGCAAAGTCATTATTGGCCAGGAAAGGGCAATAAAGGCTTTGAAAATGGGCATAGGTATAAAAGCAGACAGGTTTAATATTTATGTTTCCGGGGCTTCCGGCACGGGTAAGCTTACTGCGGTGACAAATTTTGTTGAAAAGCAGGCAAAGAACGAACCGGTTCCTTCTGATTGGTGCTATGTAAATAATTTTAAGGACACCTACATGCCCGAGAAGTTAAGCATGCCGCCGGGGAGTGCGGTAAACTTTAAAAAGGACATGAAAGGGCTCATCAATGATATCTATCATTCGTTGATAAAAGCATTTGAGGGCGAGGATTACGCAAACAGGAAGGAGAAGATCGTGAATGTGTTTGAGGATGAGCAGGCTAAAATACTTGGGGAAATATCCGAGCATGCGGAGAAGGAATCTTTTATGGTGAAGCAGACAAGGAGTAGCATAATAACAATACCGTTGAAAGATGCGAAGCCGCTTACTGACGCCCAGCTAAAGACCATGACCGAGGCTGAAATAGATGCCATAAACGAGAAACAGAATAAACTCCAGGACGAGATCAGTGCCGGTTTAAGAGAGATACGCAAGTATGAGAAGTCGATGGAAGAAAACCTTGATAAACTGGCTAAAGAAATAGCACAAAACGCCATAGGTAGCCTGATAGATGAGCTGAAGGAAAAATATAGATCAATGCCACAGGTAACGAAGTACCTGCTGGCATTAAGAGAGGATATCATGAATAACCTTCCTGATTTCATGAAGTCGCAGAAGGTGAGTGCATCAGCGGCCGCCGATAATTCATTTATTAAAAGATACGAGGTTAACATACTGGTTGATAACGGAGATACAAAGGGAGCCCCGGTTATTACAGAGCGAAATCCTACTTACAACAATTTGCTGGGAAGGGTAGAGAAAGAGTCATTCATGGGCACACTGGTAACGGACTTTACCATGATACGTAAAGGAGCATTGCATAGCGCTAATGGCGGGTACCTGATCATTCGCATTGAAGAACTTCTGAAAAATTATTTTGCATGGGAGTGCTTAAAACGCGCACTGAAAAATAACGAGATCGTAATAGAAGAGGCTGCAGACCAATTTGGATACCTTACCACGCGTACTCTAAAGCCGGAATCCATTCCGCTAGATATTAAGGTGATCCTTATCGGCAACTCGTACTACTATCAACTGCTTTACGAATATGACAGTGATTTTCGCGAGTTGTTTAAAGTGAAAGCTGATTTTGACAGCCTGATGCCCCGTACGAAAGAGAACATTGCGGACTATTCTGTGTTCATACAATACTTGTGCAGGAGGGAAAATTTACTGCCCGTAGATAATACCGCAATGGCAAAGATCATTGAGTACAGCGTTCGGCTCGCACAAGACCAGGGAAAACTAAGCACTCGTTTTGGTGCAATCGCGGACATACTCAGGGAAGCATCTTATTATGCGGGAGAAGAGAACGCGAAGATCATCATGGATAGTCATATTATGAAGGCAATTGAAGAGAAGTATTACAGATCCAATCTCATCCAGGAAAAGATAAGTGAGATGATCACAACCCGGCAGATATTTATAGATATTAAGGACAAGAAAATCGGACAGATCAATGGCTTGTCTGTAATAGACATCGGTGATATCTCGTTTGGTATGCCTGCGCGCATCACCTGCACAGTAAGCCCCGGGAAAGGAGGCGTTATAGCCATAGAAAGGGAAGCTGAAATGAGTGGCCCGATCCATACAAAGGGCGTGCTTATTCTTACCGGTTACCTGTCGGGGAAATTTATGCAGGATAAACCTGTAAGCCT
>CAIJNJ010000009.1 GCA_903821975.1 uncultured Bacteroidota bacterium | reverse complement strand
CTTTTCTGTAATGCTGGCTCGCATAAAAGCTCAGAACACCTTTGTGACCAGAACAAAGAACAATACCGTTTACCAGGTTGTTAGGGAATTAGAACTGCCTGATGAAAAAGACCACCATATTATAAAGGACGAACTCATTGTGCTAATCGGAACTAAAGCAATTGAAACAGGTATAAACCAATTCACCCTGCGCAGAACGGCTGTATATGATGAGAAGAATGACAAGGTCATTGTAATCATTAGCAATCAACTTACATGGGATGCGGCTACTATAGCGGCTTTATACAAGAAGCGCTGGGATATAGAATTGTTTTTCAAGGCACTCAAACAAAATCTACAGGTAAAAACATTTATAGGCACCAGCGAGAATGCCGTTAAGTCGCAGATTTATGTAGCGTTGATAATGTATCTGCTGTTGGAACTGGTGAGAAGAAATACCTGCAAAGTAAAACAGGCATTGAGCAACTTCAGTGAAAAAATCAGAATCTGCCTGACCTACTACCTATCCATTGAGTATGTATGCAACCAGATACAACCTATTGTATGCAGGGTGAGGCCTAAACCACCTGACCTCCAAAAAGATATTTTCCGGCAAAGCCCAAGTCTCTTTCAGTAAAATCAGGCTTTCCCAGAGATATTTTGCCCTTTTTGAAAAAGTTCCGTATGTTTATGCTTAAATTTAAATCATGTTAGAAATAGAACATCCTTTGACAGGCGAAAAACTGCAAGTCGCAAACAAAGACTTTAAATTTAAAATGGGATTTTATGATGCTATTCGTGCCTGCGAAAATTTAGGTAGTGGATGGAGATTGCCGACCATAGAAGAGCTTGAATTAATGTATGAAAAGCTGCACAAAAAAGGCATAGGCAATTTTCACAACGACTGCTATTGGAGTTCGAGTGAGAACGACGCCGGCTACGCGTGCATCCAGCGTTTCAGCAGAGGCGAACTGGACTACGACTACGGCAAGGGCGTCGCCTGCTATGTGCGTGCGGTTCGGGCTTTTTAACTATTTATCTATTTAACTATTTAAGGCAGGGTATTGGGGCGTAGCCCCAACGAAATTTTGAAAAAATGGCTTTGTATTCTGATCTGCCTGTATTTTCCTAGTTCGGCTATTTTAAACAATTTAACTAAACATGGCTTGGTGGATAATACTCAAGCGAGTATTTTGTGATAAAGTGGGGCAAATGCGTGGATCCTTTATAATTCCTTCATAGTTCGAGAAAAGTCACGATAACTGAGCAAAGTTTCGTGCAATTCAAATAGCAATTTCTTCAAATTATCAATGAAAAAGTTAATGTATTAGCATTTTTCACTCAGCCTTGCTCCTTCAATTGCCTTAACAACCATAACAAAATCAAGCATTTCAGTAAGGATTTGGTTAGATATTTCTCCCTCTCTGACTACAACCAAATAGCCACAGATAATTGTAAATCAATTGTTTGTGGTTTTTTGTTTTTACATCATGGACGGTATCATGGACGGTTTTTGATTAAACTTAGAAATTGTCACTTACTCATTTCAAATATTGTCTTCTTCAATTAGAATTTATCAAGTCCGGGTACAGGCCTTGAAGATGTTCCTCAATTCATTAGCCGTTTTGGCATAAATTGCTCAGTGAAAAATGTATCCGCTACCTTCTATTATTCTTCCGTGGGTGGATCATGGTCAGACGCAAACAATTCATCTGCATCTAATGCAAATCCGAGTGTGGGTTATGTATCTCCCTATAATTTACTGGACTTTGCCATTGGTTATAAATTTCTTGACAAGTATAATATCAGAATCGGTGTAAATAATATAACAGATAATAAATACTTTACCAGAAGAACCGAAACACTAGTGTACCTTGGCAATGGTGTATTGCCCGGTGATGGAAGATCTTTCTATATTACATTAGGTGGTAAATTCTGACACAGGTAGCAGGACATTCAGGATGGATTGTAATGACCGTTTGATGATTCCAATTAAATCACTGAATGACAAGTTAAGTGCTTGTGGCAGATTTGTGGCAGTCGCTCTGTATTTCAATTCATCTGATTTCAGATATTTTCATCCAATTGCCCGAATATTTCCATGCCTTTAGTTCATAGCTCTCCTCCTCTTCTCTATGCTAGAAATATTAAATAGTTTTTTTTGTTTTATCAGTATATACGTTAGATTTTATTGTCGATTAATGGGCATTCATAAATTTAATTTACAAGCGACTTGATAAATTTTTATCAAATCATCCCATATTTGGTTCGACATTTTCCCCGTCCACTCTAAAAGAATTCAAGCAAGAACTTGCCAGTACCCTAAAATCCATTACCGAGCAGAACCAACAAGCATTAGAGAAGTTAACCAGCACCTTAGAGT
>CAIJNJ010000008.1 GCA_903821975.1 uncultured Bacteroidota bacterium | reverse complement strand
GCAGTTAATGCAGGTGTGTTTAGCGTAGACAAGATAGTGACCAGGTAATCGCGCGCATCCCCATAGTAAATAGATCCGGGAGGGCA
The DNA here is from genome assembly GCA_903821975.1 of uncultured Bacteroidota bacterium. GTDB lineage: Bacteria > Bacteroidota > Bacteroidia > Chitinophagales > Chitinophagaceae > Nemorincola. The sequence goes on along the minus strand of CAIJNJ010000008.1, from coordinate 1,660 downwards.
TGGAGGAATGGAAACAGTTGTATTGCTTGCCACATACTTAACACCGCCTCCGCCTACATACCAATCACCTACTAACCTCATCCTATATGTTCCGGCAGGCGCCGATGCGGGGATAGTCAGTGAGATCGCGGCAGTACCGTCTCCGAAACCAAAAACCGGAATACCACCAACGCTTTCACTTGGCTTGAATATTCCGTCGTTATTGAAATCTATCCATACCTGGCAGCTCATTTCGCTATACCCGGTTTTAACGGTTGCCGTATATGTTGTTCCGGCATTCAACGCGCAGCTATCACCGGATACAGCCGTGTAATCTTCATAACCTGATCCGTTACACGCGGTTTCATCATCAAGGCCAAGCGGCGCACCGGCAATGTGGGTAATACGTGCAAACATGCCGTCATTGCAAGCCAGGGTAGAATCCAGGAAAACGGGGGTGCAGGAAGAAGGTGCGATCTGCGCAAAAGATGGCGTATTGATCAATAAGCATATCAATACTAACAGGGATAACGTCAGTTTTTTCATAAATATTTTGAATTAAAACGCCCCGGATGCAGCACAATGATCATAGCTGTACCTGTGAGGCTATAAGACAAACATACATAATTTGTATAAAAAGGGAAAATTATTATCCGGCAATCGCCTTCTCTGCCTTATAGGCCGCTATCACCTCGCAATACAGCTTTTCGTATTGGGGTATGATATGCAGTTTCTCAAATTTGCGGGCCTGTGCAATGGCCGCTTTTTTGAATTGCTGCAGGCGTTCGTCATTACCGAGTATATATATAGCATGCTGCGCCATAGCATCAACATCCCCTACATCGCTGAGGTAGCCGGTCTTGCCCTCTATATTTATTTCGGGCAGGCCGCCGGCGTTGGTAGATATCAGTGGTACGCTGCATGCCATTGCCTCCAGGGCCGAGAGACCAAAGCTTTCTGTTTCAGAAGGGAGTATAAAAAGATCGGCAATGCTGAGTATCTCACTTATCTGCTCCTGCTTGCCAAGGAAACGGATGTCGTTGTATACACCGAGGGTACGGGCAAGGTCTTCGGCGCTTTGCCTGTCGGGGCCATCGCCTATCATCAGCAGTTTTGAAGGTATTTCCTTATTTACTTTCTCAAATATCTTTATCACGTCGTCTACCCTCTTCACCTTCCTGAAATTGGATACATGCACTAGTATGCGTTCACCACCCGGTGAAAGCATTTGTTTGAAGTGGTCTTTATCTGTCTGGTGAAAACGCTTGATGTCCACGAAATTCGGAATAACGTGTATCTCCTTTTCAATCTTAAAGGAACGGTATGTTTCTTCTTTCAGGTTTTGCGATACGGCGGTTATCGCATCTGATTCGTTTATAGAGAATGTAACCACAGGTGCATAAGTGGTATCCCTACCTACAAGTGTTATGTCCGTACCGTGCAGTGTGGTAATGAAAGGAATATCATCGCCTGTTTTTTTCAGTATCTGCCGCGCAAAATATGCTGCGGAAGCGTGTGGTATGGCATAATGCAGGTGCAATATGTCCAGTTTCTGGTTCACGATCACATTCACCATAGCGCTGGCAAGTGCAGTTTCGTAGGGTGGAAAATCAAATAGCGGGTAAGTAGGCACCTTTACCTCATGAAAATAAATATTTGGGTGAAAGCTCTGCGTAAGCCT
>CAIJNJ010000007.1 GCA_903821975.1 uncultured Bacteroidota bacterium | reverse complement strand
GCAGATGAAAGTCTGCCACTTTTTTTTAAAGCTGTTTTAAGGCGTGCGGAACAAAACACATCTTACAAATGTTTAAAACGGCAAAGATCTGTTGAAGGCGTTTGGGGTGTGCTATAAAGCTGACGCAAATAATTTCGGGATAAAAATCCAAACATAGTCTTAACATGTTTAAACGAATAGTAGTAACAGGCATGGGGGCGTTAACGCCAATAGGCAATACGATGCCCGAATTTTGGGATGCCTTATTAAAAGGAACCAGCGGCGCAGGCCCAATTACCAGATTTAATACCGAGCACTACAAAACAAAGTTTGCCTGTGAGGTAAAGAATTTTGACCCCGTCAATTTTATTGATAAGAAAGAGGTGCGCCGTTTAGACCGCTTTTCGCAATTAGCATTGGTGGCCAGCGATGAAGCGATTAAAGATTCGGGTATTGACGCACCCGGTGTGAACAGAGACCGGATAGGGGTAATATGGGCTTCGGGTATAGGTGGATTAGATGTTTTTATTGAGGAGATAACTAACCTGGCATTGAATAAAGTGCCACGCTTCAATCCTTTTTTTATTCCTAAAATGATTGTTGATATTGCGGCAGGGCATATTTCAATGCGATGGGGTTTGCGCGGGCCTAACTACGCCACGGTAGCAGCCTGTGCATCGTCTAACATTGCTTTTATAGATGCTTTCAATCTTATACGCCTGGGCAAATGTAATGCTGTAGTTGCCGGTGGGTCGGAAGCACCTATTAGCGAAGGTGGTGTTGGTGGATTTAATGCCATGAAAGCATTGAGCGAAAGAAATGATTCACCACAAACTGCTTCACGGCCTTTTGATAAAGAACGGGATGGATTTGTAATGGGTGAAGGTGCCGGTGCTATAGTATTGGAAGAATTAGAACACGCATTGGCCCGCGGTGCAAAAATATACTGCGAACTTGCAGGAGGCGGAATGAGTGCTGATGCATATCACCTTACAGCGCCACACCCCGAAGGGCTTGGCGCCTCACTATCCATGAATGCTGCGCTTGAGGATGCCAATATGACACCCGAAATGATTGATTATATCAATGTTCACGGAACATCAACGCCTGTTGGGGATACCGCCGAACTGAACGCTATAAAAAAGGTTTTTGGCGAACAAGCTTTTAAATTGAATATTTCGGCTACTAAATCAATGACCGGCCACTTACTTGGGGCGGCAGGTGCTATTGAAGCCATTGCAAGTATTATGGCTGTGAGAGAAAATATAGTTCCACCAACCATCAACCACTTTACTGACGACCCTGAAATTGACAGCCGGTTTAAACTTACTTTTCATAAACCCGAAAAGAGAACTGTAAATACTGCACTGAGCAATGGATTTGGTTTTGGAGGCCATAATGCTACAGTGATATTTAAAAAGTACGTGAAATAGGGAGTGAGCGGCTAAAGGGCAAAACGGCTAAAAGGTTAAAGGGGTTTAAAGGCAAAACGGCAAACAGCCGGTAATACAAACCAACACTTCATTTTTATGGAATATACACTTGAAACTCTGGAAGTTTATCGGCTTGCGGAAGAGTTTTCAGATAAAGTGTGGTTTATTGTAAGTGGTT
>CAIJNJ010000006.1 GCA_903821975.1 uncultured Bacteroidota bacterium | reverse complement strand
CCCCAAGGTTGCTGAAAGGCTGTGCCAACGCCTGCTGGTTACCGTAGGGGTCACTGTAGCCGTATTGATGGTAGTAGTATGTTTTCACCCCGCCGGAAAGCACTGAAGCAGGGTAGGCCCTGCCATCAAGATCGGCAGATACCAGGTCGCGCTGCTTGCGGGACAGGTTCAGGTCCAGCATACTGGCTTCGAGCCATAATGAAACATCATCACTAACTTTTAGCTTTAACCCCGCTGCCCCGGTAAAGCCAAGCGTGAAATAATTTTGTATGCTCCAGTTGTAGATATGCACATCGCCATTCTGGTACGTAAAGGTTTCGTGGAGATTCATGCCACTGTTTACCGGAAGCGCCAGGCCCAATCTCATGTAAATGTTCCATTTGCTGTTGGCGGTTTGTAACACAAATGACGGCACAATCACAGCGGTGCCTTTGCCCTGTCTTACGGCAGTATAGTCATAAACGACGCCGCTGCTGTTGGTAAGGCTGGTTATGGTGCCCGTGTATGCGTGTGGGGCAATGTTCATTGCGGCATCCAGTTCCACGGCCATATTTTTAGAGAGGGTTAGTCCGCCGCCTATTGTGCCCTGCACCCCGGCTGAAAAGGATGCAGTTCTGAGATCGTAATAAGATACGCCGGGGCTGGTGTTAGCGACCGAGCCGTTAAGCACATTGCTGTACTGGTCCATTTTTGCTCCCGGCAGTGCAAAGGCATAGCCGCCGCCGGCTTTTAAATAGAAATCCTGGGCATGGATACGGGTTGTGCAAACAGTGGATAACAGCAGAAAAAGGTATATGAGTTTGTTCATGCTTTTTTTGCCGTGAAGGTAGTTTTTTGTAGGTGGAATTACAATCTGTATTGTATAGGCGTTACAAACGCGATGCCGTGGTGTCCTCATTGCAAACGAGGGCGAGGAATAAATAAAAAGGCAATCAAATGAATGATTGCCTTTTCCAGTTAGTTGAGTGTTCTCTATCCCGGCCTCATCTCTTCTTCTTTTTTCCGCTTTCAGTTACTTCTTCGGCACCGGCATTTGTCAGGAGCTGTGCTACGTCCGGATGCCCGAAACTGCTGGCAACGCCGGTTGCATTCATTGTGATTGTTACAGTGGCTTCACCATCGCTAAAACCTCCTTCACACCTGGGATCGAGGTCTGCTTTAGCATCTATCAGCGCTTTTACCAGTTTGATGCTGCCTTCTTTGGCAGCCACCATCAGCACTGTAACATCGTGCATTTCAGAAGTAAGATCGAGGTCAATTGAACCCCCGTGGTAATTCTTGATATGCACCGCCTTGGCTTTGACGCCGTTTTTCTGGACCAATGGCCCTATAGCAACTGCGGTGTTTACATCGGCACCGGCTTTTACCAGTTCCAATGCAGCTTCTTCACAGCTAAGATTGTCGGCTGCCAGCCATAAGGCAGTCCAGCCATTCCGGGATACTTCATTGATCTTTGCGCCGGCTTTCATCAAGGCAATTATAGCATCATTTCTGCCATTCTTCGCAGCCATCATTATAGCTGTAATATTTGTTGAGCCTCCGACCGGCGCATTCACATCGGCTTTAGCGTTTACAAGCACCGCAACCATTTCACCGATGGATGAATAATCGCTTTCTTTCGGGTTGGTAAGGCGTGAGTTAAGCACTAAGCCAACCTTTGTGAAATAAGTTGCCTGGGATTTTATGGTTACCACTTTTTCCGCAGGTGTTTTGCTAAACGAAACCAAGGCATACAGGCATGTCATGCCGCTTTTATCCTTTGCGTTAGGGTCGGCGCCTGCATCGAGCAGCACTTTCAAGGTACTTGCCTGGGTGGCATCGGTACTAGCCAGCCAAAGTGCAGATTGCCCCGCATCGTTCACTGCATTGACATCGGCTCCTGCTGCCAGCAGCAGTTTTACAGATTCTGTTTCTCCCCAGATGGCAGCGGACATTAGCGGAGTTGAACCGACCTTGTTTTTCAGGTTGACGTTTGCTTTTGCGTCAATGAGTGTCTTTACCGCATCCGGCCACCAGATAGCGCCAAATATTGGGGAATTGCCTGCATCATCCGGGTTGTTGACGTTTG
>CAIJNJ010000005.1 GCA_903821975.1 uncultured Bacteroidota bacterium | reverse complement strand
TGCATTCATCGGGCTTCCATGCCCTATGAACATAACCGGCATTCTTTCCGACGGGGACAAATGATTCCCCAGCGCCTCTAAGGCTGATAATGTTGATCCCATAATCTGGCTGATGGCAAAAAGCCCACCTGCTTTTAATAATGTTCGCCTGTGCATGCTATTAAACCTTCCACAAATTTACATGTATATACACCCATATAAAGCTATCCATTTGTTAATTATTTCACTAGTGAATAATCAGGTCATTTCACCAGAAAAATAACATCCTTTGGATAGTTTGTATTGACATCACTGGTTGCATACAATACGCCATTTACCAAACAAGACGCAACTTCATTGTAACAGGCAAAACTGCCCGGCGCCCCGGTATAAGTAAACACTTTATGGGTTTGACCTGTTTGTCTGATCTGCGATATCAAGTATGTTCTACCTGCCGCCGGAAATACAATTTTATAATCATAACCCGGTGCTACATAACTCAGCGATGTCGTATCATTCTTCATAAAAACACTGCCACTTATCTGATTGGAATCAACAAGAATATCGAACATGCTGTCCTGTTTATAGATATAGATCATTGAATTGCCGGAATCAATGTCTGTCCATGAAAACCCAACCACATATATATCAAGGGTGGTATCTTTACAGATTACATCCTCTGTTTTCTTTCGGCAGGAAGTAACCATAATAAAAACAGCGAGAATACTTACCAGTAAATCTATTGGTTTCACGAAAATCGTTTTATATGAGTAAACTCCTGCAACTCAGTTAGTCATCGCCTCATTGCAAAAGCATATCGCAATTATAAAGAACCGTATTACTCCGCTTACCGTTAAATCCCTAAATTTATAGCTATGGCTGCAAAAAACTCATCCGCGTATATAGAACACTTATCCAAAGATAAAAAGCTTATTCCATTATTACAGACTGTAAAGCCTTATGAACTAAAGAAAAGGAAGAATGTCTGCCTCCGCCTGTGTGCATCTATAATGAGCCAGCAGCTCTCCACCCGTGTTGCTGAGGTAATTTTCAAACGTTTCCTCGAACTTTACGGTGCTAAGGAGCCCACCCCACAGCAGATCATCGATACTCCTTTCGATAAGTTACGTGTCATTGGTCTCTCTAATGCAAAAGTGAATTATGTGCAGAATGTGGCTAAGTATATGCTGGAGCATAATGCTGATGATAAAAAGCTGAACAAAATGAGTGACGAAGAAGTGGTCGCTTTTCTCACTCCCATAAAAGGCGTAGGCAAGTGGACCGTGGAAATGTTACTGATGTTCACCCTCGGCCGCGAGGACGTTTTTGCGGTCGACGACCTCGGCATCCAGCAAACTATGGCAAAGGTGTATAAACTCGACCTTGCTGATAAAAAAGTCCTTCGCGAAAAAATGCTGAAGATATCCGCCAAATGGTCTCCATACCGCACATACGCCTGCTTCTACCTCTGGAAATACAAGGATACTAAGTAAATTGCCCACGAATTGATCCACTCAACAAAATAACTCCCCTTTAGGGGCAGGGGGTATGAAAGACTACTACAAAATATTAGGCATCAAGCCATCAGCAACCATTGCCGAGATCAAAAAGGCATACCGCGCCCTCGCATTCAAATACCACCCCGACAAAAACCCGGATAACTCATTATCAGAAGCGCAATTCAAGGAGATACAGGAAGCCTACGCCACCCTTTCAGACACATACAAACGCGGTGTGTATGACGACGAACGCTGGCTCTCCGGCATGAACAGCAAAACAAAACACCAGGAAGCCATCACACCCCGCTGGCTGTTGAATATCACGATCCAGCTAAATACCAGTCTTGCAACGATGGATACCCACCGCATGAGCCTGCAGGCCCTGCAGGCATACATCCTGCTTATCCTCACAGATGCCCACCTTGGTATATTGCAGCAGGAAGCTGATAAAGACATCAACAACACCATCATTACCGAAATACTGAAAGCCACCCACAAGCTCAAAATAAATTACCTGCCGGAGATAGAGCAGCGTCTTATCGTACTCGCTGCCGGTAACGAAGAAATGTTACAGGCCATAGATGACCATGTGGAAGAAAGAATGAGAAAAGCACGGAGGGAGACATTACTACCTTACTTTATTATTTTCATCACGTTGGCCCTGTGTATCCTCATGTATTTTTACGGCAGGCTCGGCTGAAGAAATCCGAGCTCTCTTTTCATTTCCTCTATCACATTATAGATAATGGGGCACCGGCCATAATGCATCAGTGTTCCCGAAAGCCGTGCTTTAAACCCCGGCTTATGTAAATGTGGGAAATCCCTGCATTCGGTAAATCTGCGCTCGTAAATAGTGCATTTATTATCCGCCAGGAAATGGCATGGGATAGTATTTATAAAACAGTTGCCGGCAAGGCTCTCTTCTATATATCTTTCTTTAGTAAGGCCCTGTGATAATTGCAGGTGATCCGCCAGCAGTTTTACTTCTTCATGGGTCACATTTATCACCAACGACTTACAGCAATTACCACATGCCGTGCAATCTATGCCGCTGCTTACGTCTTTGTTAACGGCATGAGCCATAGCATCCAGCTCCTTATCATCACGCGCCCTTAGCGAGCGCAGAAAATGATCATTTTCTTCCTCTTTCTCCGCGGCTGCATTTGCAATGAAACATAGATCTGTCTGGTACAATAAAAAAGTATTAACCCCAAAGGTATTACTAAAAAAATAGTCCCGGCTTTACCGGGACTATCGAAAATATCACTAGATAACACCTCCCTCTTCTTCGGAGAGGGCTGGGGAGAGGTCTCTAATTCAAACTCCTGAAATCCACCGGCACCAGCTTGCTCACGCCTGCTTCCTGCATCGTCACACCGTATATCACATCAACAGACGCCATTGTCTGCTTGTTGTGCGTTACGATGATGAACTGTGAGTTGTCAGAGAACTTGCGTATCATCTGCGTGAATTTGCCTACGTTGGCATCATCCAGCGGTGCATCCACCTCATCCAGTATACAGAACGGCGCGGGTTTTATCAGGTATATCGCAAACAGGAACGCCGTAGATGTAAGCGTCTTCTCCCCTCCCGATAGCTGCGTAAGGGTACTCGGCTTCTTCCCTTTCGGTTGTGCGTATATTTCTATATTGCTGTCTGCCACATTTTCCGGATCCGTGAGGCGCAGGTCACAATTATCATCTTCGGTGAACAGCGCTTTAAATACCTGCACAAAGTTCGTCCGTACCATATCATATGTCTCGCGGAATTTCGTGTTGGCCGTATTTTCCACCTCTTCTATCGTAGATAACAACGATTCTTTCGCATTCACAAGGTCATCCCTTTGCTCTACGATAAAATCATTACGCACTTTCATTTCCGTATATGCTTCTATAGCAGTCGGGTTCACCTCGCCCATGTTTTCCAGGCGCTTCTTCATCTTATCCGAATCAGCGGTAAGCTCTTCTATGCTCAGTGTGCCGGTACGTGGCTCATCCAGTATCTCGTCCAGCACCACCTTAAATTCTATCGCCAGCCGCTCACTCATCCCTGCCACCTGTACCTTCATGGTACTCAGCTTTTCCTTTATGCCATTCAGTAAAGCCTCTGCATGTTCTTTCTCACGACGTTTCTGGTTCAGGTTGCCTTCCTGGGCGGTTATATTATTACGCATCTCGTAGTATGCGCGGTCCTTTTCATTTAATATGCGTTCATCGCTCTCCTTGCGGCTCAGTAATTCATACAGCTCATTATCCCCGCTGTGCAGCAGCTTTTCAGTTTCACCCAGCTGCACGGTTATCTGTTGCAATTGCTCGCTGTTGCTCGCTATCTGGTTCTTAAGGTCATTCAGTTGGTTAGTGCGGAATTGCAGTTCCTGCTTCAGGTTGTCCAGCTTGCTTTGCTGGCGTGCGTATGCAATATTCTGCTGGTTATACTGCGCCGTTGCTTCATTAAATGTCTGTTCCACCGTCCGGAAATCCGCATCGGCAGTCTGTATATTCTGCTGTAACGCCTGCAACTCACCGGTTATTTTCTCCAGCTCCACGCGCGTATCCTTAATGCTTTCCTGTGTAGCATCCAGTTGCGATTGTATTTCCGCTAGTCTTTTCTCCCCTGTCTGGTTCAGCGACTCAAAGTTCTCCACCCTGTTGCCAAGGTTCAGGCTATGGTTCTGCAGGCGGTTTATCTCCTGCCTTGTCTGCTCTATCGCCTTATCATTAAGCTCACTGTTAAAACCCGTTATCTGGGTTTGTGTATCAGCTATGAATTGCTTCAGTTCAGTTGTTGTTGCGGTAAGTTCCTGTATCTCCTTCGCCATGCGGTCCAGGTTCTTGGCGCGGCCTATCTTATTGCCTTCAAATAAGCCTATCGATCCGCCGCCCAGAGTATACGTCCCGCGTATCATCTTCCCGCTCTTGCTCACCAGCAGGTTGCCGTTCTTCAGGGTCACCTGGCTTATATCAGCATCTTCATTGGTTATATATACATGGCCCAGCAGGTGCTTCGCCAGTTCTGCATATTGGTCGTCCACGGTTACTACACTCAGTGCAGGTATTGCTCCTTCCGGTGCTTCCGCTGTATTCGCCTTGTAATCTCCCAGGTGGTCAATGATAAAGAAGTTGGCCTTGCCTTTTTTATTCGAGTCCAGCAGCGATACTGCTTTACCAGCCTCGCGTGTATTCGCTACTATATAATAGTTAAGGTAGTTATCCAGCACATTTTCCAATGCGGTCCTGTATTCATTTTGCACTACAAATACATCAGACAGCAGTGGTGCTTTATTATCCCATTCCTGGTTCTTTTTCAGGAATTTGATACTATCCGGGTACCCTTCCAGGCTATCCACCAGCGATTTCAGCAGGTCATGCTCATTCCTGCGGCTGTCCAGTTTACGGTTCTCTTCCACAAGCTTCGCGCGCAGGCTTTCCATTTGTTCCTGGCTCTGCAATATCTTGGTCTTTACCGCTTCATGTTTTGCCACAAGGTCTTGCAGTTCCTGTTGCTTGGCTTCCAGCTTGCTTTCCGTTTCCTTTTTTTCTGTGCTCAGTTGTGTTATCTGCGCAGTGCGTTGCGCTCTTTCATCTGTTACCTGCTGCATGCTGCGCTGCAGGTTCATTACAGAGCTATCGGCTATCGCCACTTTCTTCTCTGCGTCAAACTGGCTCCTTTGTCTTTGCTGGTATTCGTTGCGCATCTGCTCCAGCACCAGCTTCTTCTCATCAAATGCTTTACGCTTTTCATCTACGGTTACACGAAGTGTTTCCACCTCGCCCTTTATTTTTTCAAGTGTTGTATTTTCTTCTGCTATTTGTTTTTCCGCAAACGCTATGGATTCTTCCAGCTTCTGCGACTGCCCGCCAGCCCCAGCCAGGAAGTCAGATAGGTTCTTCTCGCGCTCTTTCAGGTGCTCCAGTCTTTGTGCTGCAAGCTTTTTATCACTTTCCAGTTGGCGCACGCGGTTAACTAACTCGTTGAACTGCTTTTGAAGCACGCTCAGCTCCTGCTCCTTACTTATCAATTGCACTTTTTGCTGCTCTACCGATGCTTCCTCAGTGGCCGCTACTGCTTCCAGTTGTGTCCTTCTGTCCGTTTCGGTATCATGCTGCTCGTTCAGCGTTTTATATTGCTCGTTAAAATGTTCCAGTGATGCTTTCGCAAGTTCTACACTCACTTCTTTGTATTCTGCCTTTATCGCAAAATAACGTTCTGCTTTCTTTGCCTGGCTTTCCAGCGTGCGCAGGTTATTGCCTATTTCAAACAACAAATCTTCGATACGCGCTATATCCAGTTCGGTTGCTTCCAGCTTTTGCTTGGCTTCTTTTTTACGCGTCTTGTATATCGATATGCCTGCAGCCTGCTCCAGCATGCGGCGG
>CAIJNJ010000004.1 GCA_903821975.1 uncultured Bacteroidota bacterium | reverse complement strand
CTTCCAACCTGTCTGCCGGAAGGTCATTAATTTCCTTAAATATTGAATTCTTGGTAAACATAGAACAGATACAAAAATAGTAAAGATTTCGCTACCTGAAAAAATGGGGCACAAACCGGCTTGTATTTTTAGTTATAAGGCCGCTTGATTCACGTATGCCCATTCCTGCCGGCACACCGCCTATCAGCCAGCTGCCTATTACGGGATGGTTGCCATCAAAGTCTGGCAGTTCGGCATAATCCTGTATCACATAACCTTCCGAGCCATATTCCCCGCCTGTTTGTTCGAGAAGCTCACTGTTCTTTACAATTCTCACATTAGCACCCTCCCGCGAGAAAACCGGCTTTTGTACATAAGCACCCGGCTGGTACACAACTTCTGTGGCCCTGTATGCAGCAGGCAGTATATACGGACTATCGGGAAAAAGCTCGTGGAGGTATACCAGCAACATTTTGTTGCTCCACAGTGCTTTGTAGGCGGGTTCTATCCACATGGTGGTTTCGCGGGTGGTGGGCAGGTATTTACCAAATTCCTCATGAAACAGCCATTCATACGGATATAGCTTGAAAATATTACCAATAGGCGTGCCGTCCGTTTTGTAAAACTCGTTCCTGTCGTCCATGCCTATATCATTCATGTACAGGAAGTCGGTTTTCAGCCCTGCCTGGTTTGCAATGTCCTGCAGGTACTTGGTAGTCATAAGGTCTTCCACATTATCTCCGGCACAAGCAAACGTGAGCATTTTGGGCTCATAAAAATACGGCGCACATACTTTCATATGCGCCAATAGTTTTTCATGTATGGAGTTGAACTGGTCCAGCTTACTGTCGTAGTCCTGCAGCCAGTACCATTGTATCACGCTGGCCTCGAGCAGTCAGGTGGGCGTATCGGCATTGAACTCCAGCAGCTTTATATCGCCATTGTTATAGGCCAGGTCCAGACGGCCGTAAAAGCTGGGCATATCTTCCTGCCACGACCATTTTATGAGGTCTGCGTATTCCTTAGGGATAAAAAACTTATCCCATAAATCATTCTTTATTACATGGTCTACAACCGCCATGCACATCTCAAAAATTGCTGCAGTGGCCGCCTCTATCTTATCCACCTCTGCGGCGGTAAATTCATATGCGGCAGTTTCGCTGTAGTACGATTCATTTTTGTAAAAGAGAAAGCCCTGTTCCTTTACTTTTTCTTCCCAGTTTTTTCTTGGTGTTATTGTATGTCTTTGCATAGTTTTTCGTTTATTCTCCCGCGCCGCCGCCATGTGCCGACTCGCCAAATCCACCAGATCTAATTCCACCTGATGCCGCACGTGGCGCAAAAGACGGACTGGATATCTCACCCGATGTTGCCGGGGCAAATTCGGCGGTGTTGATCATATTGTTCCTGCGCAGCATATACCACCCGCCCCCATAATAGCGGTAGTAATGATAACCGCCGTTGCGGTATATCGCGGTATCTCGTGTATGGCCGCCCGCATCCCTGCCGTCGGTCCATTCATCTTTATGATTACTGCAAGACGATATTGCCGCCAGCAAGACTGATGATAGAATAATCTTTTGCGACTTTTTCATAAATGGGTAAAAAATATGATTTTGTATGGAGAAAAAATACTAAATTTAGATAGCATCCGTTTGTAAAACAGATGTTGGCATAAATTTAGTTACTAATGTACGTATGAAAAAAGTACTGCTTTCCTTTTTTTGCTTATTGGTCGCTTTTGGTAATCCATGTTTTGCCAAAGACCCTGATAACCTGCTGTCGCTGATCGGACTTTCGCGTGAAACGGTGACACAGGAGAAAATTACCTCCATGCTTGGCAAGCCGGTGAAGGTAGAGCAAAACAATAAAAAGATCTGGTGGCATTATACCAACGATAACACCAACCTGGTGATCTGCTGGAATAAAAAATCTGACCTTTTCGAAAATTTTTCTTTTGAGAACCTACAGGTCGAAAAAACAGTATGCAATAACCAGGTATGCAGGAAGTTACAATCCGGGG
>CAIJNJ010000003.1 GCA_903821975.1 uncultured Bacteroidota bacterium | reverse complement strand
TATTCTTTTCACTACGATAAATTCGCGCAGATTAATAATGATTATTCATGAAAGCAGATGCCAGGTACACCTGCCAATACAATCTCTGCAGGGGCGCATATGTCTGTTCGTTTTGGGATATACCTTGATGTGAATGATTACTTCTGCGACAGGATCGCTTTGAATGATGCAAATACTGCGTTTAGTGCGCCGTATAATTTACTGGGCAGCAGGGTAGGTTATAAAAAAGAGATGCGCAAATACGCTTTTGATATCTATGCCGGTGTGAATAATATACTTAATCAAAAGTACAGCCTTGGAAACGATATCAATGCGGTAAACAGCCGCTACTATAATGCGGCACCACCTACTAATTATTACGCCGGCCTGTCGGTTAGTTATTTGAGGTAACTTACTCCGCTTTCATCAGCATCATTTCCCTGATATCGGCCATTATGCGCTTGGCTATATTATTGGCGGTGGTCTCAGATCCGCTTTCAGAGTATATCCTGATGATAGGCTCTGTGTTGGATGTACGCAGATGTACCCAATCATTATCAAAATCTATGCGCAGGCCGTCCTCAGTATTTATGGGTTGCTTTTTGTATTTCTTTTTTATCTGCTCAAATATCTGTTTCACATTCACATCTTCTCCCAGTTCTATCTTATTTTTAGAAATAAAGTAGTTAGGATAAGTACCGCGAAGGGACTTTACAGACTTACCGAATTTCGCAAGATGTGTAAGGAATAAAGCAATACCGATCAGCGCATCGCGGCCATAATGCAATTCAGGCACTATTACGCCACCGTTTCCTTCTCCGCCTATTACTGCATTTACCTCTTTCATTTTCCTTACCACATTTACCTCGCCTACAGCGCTGGGGTAGTATTGACCGCCATGTTTTTCAGTTACATCGCGCAGGGCGCGGGTAGAAGAGAGGTTGGAAACCGTATTCCCTTTTTTATGAGATAGGATATAGTCTGCTATTGCAACGAGCGTATACTCTTCGCCAAACAGGCTGCCATCTTCGCATACAAAACAAAGGCGGTCTACATCGGGGTCAACCGCAATACCAAGGGTTGCATTGCTTTTCTTAACGGTAGAACATAATTCTATAAGATTTTCAGGCAATGGTTCGGGATTGTGTGCGAACTGGCCTGTTACCTCGCCGTTTATCACGGTAACATCTGTAACACCAAGTGCATTCAGTACCTGCGGAACAGAAATGGCGCCGGTTGAGTTTACAGCATCCACCACCACTTTATACTTCATCTTCTTAATTGCTGCAACATCTACCAGCGGATGGGCAAGTATTGCGTCTATGTGTTTCTGTATATATGTATCGTTGGTTGTTACTTTGCCTATTTTATTGATCTCGGTATACGTGGGTTCATTTTTTTCGGCATAGTCCAGTATCCATTGTCCTTCTTCCGCATTCAGGAATTCACCATCTTTATTGAGCAGTTTCAGTGCATTCCATTCCTTTGGGTTGTGGCTGGCTGTGAGAATGATACCACCCCCTGCCTTCTCCATTTTTACGGCCATTTCTACAGTTGGCGTTGTGCTCAACCCCAGGTCTATCACATCACAACCTATGCTTTGTAAAGTGGCAGCAACCAGGTCGCGTACCATACCGCCTGATATTCGGCCATCCCTGCCAATGACAATTTTTTTGTTGCTTCCCTGTGTTGCCACCCACATGCCGTATGCTGTAGTGAATTTTACTACATCTATCGGGGTCAGGCTTTTGCCGGGT
>CAIJNJ010000002.1 GCA_903821975.1 uncultured Bacteroidota bacterium | reverse complement strand
GCCGCGTGGTTAACTGGACACTGAGAGACGATGATATGCGCATTGATATGCCGTTGTCCATTGTGCCGGGCCGTACTTTTGATGAGATAAAGAACATCATTATCACCGAGCTGGGCAAGCATAAGAACATATCGAGGAAGGCGCCGCCGGGCATATACTTATCAGCGCTCTCCGATAAGTCAATGACGGTGAATGTGCAGGTATGGATAAACAATGTACATACGCTACAAGCCACCAAAAGCGAATTACTGAACAGCATCCTCGACGCCCTCGCACAAAATGGTATCAAGGTAGTGTAAACACCCCAAACCCCTAAAGGGGCTTACCCATTTTATTTATGTTTGCAATCTGTAAAATTACTAGAGCCGCATTAGCGGCTCTAGTAATGTAAATTCAATTTTTATTCCCCGGCTGAAATATGTTCAACAGCGAAGCCCCTTTAGGGGTTTGGGGTATTAGTACCTGTACATCTCTGCCTTGTATGGCCCGTGCTTAGGTATGCCCAGGTATTCGGCTTGTGCGTCGGTGAGCTCTTCGAGCTGTGCGCCTACTTTACCAAGGTGCAGACGGGCTACTTTTTCATCCAGGTGCTTAGGCAGTACGTATACTTTGTTTTCGTACTTGCTGTGGTGCAGCCACAGTTCTATCTGTGCCAGCGTCTGGTTACTGAAGGAGTTGCTCATCACGAAGCTTGGGTGGCCGGTAGCGCAGCCCAGGTTCACGAGGCGGCCTTCTGCCAGCACTATCACTTCTTTACCATCAATGTTATAAAGGTCTACCTGTGGTTTAATGGTATCTTTTGTTTTACCATAGCTATTGTTGAGCCATGCCATATCTATTTCTATATCGAAGTGGCCGATGTTACAAACGATCGCCTTGTCCTTCATAGCACGGAAATGCTTTTCGGTGATAAGGTCGCGGCAGCCTGATGCAGTAACGATGATATCTGCTTCCTGTACGGCATCGATCATGCGCTTAACTTCAAAGCCATCCATCGCGGCCTGTAGCGCGCAGATAGGATCTATTTCGGTAACGATAACACGCGCACCCGCGCCACGCAGTGATTCTGCAGAGCCCTTACCCACATCGCCATAACCACCTACTACAGCCACTTTACCGGCCATCATCACATCGGTAGCGCGGCGGATAGCATCCACCAGGCTTTCTTTACAACCGTATTTGTTGTCAAATTTAGATTTGGTAACCGAGTCGTTCACGTTGATAGCGGGCATTGGCAGTGTGCCTTTTGCCATACGCTCATACAGGCGGTGCACGCCGGTAGTTGTTTCTTCGCTCAGGCCCTTTATGTGCTGTACCAGCTCTGTGTAATGATCCAGTACGATGTTGGTAAGGTCGCCGCCATCATCAAGTATCATATTCAGCGGGCGGTCTTCCGCGCCAAAGAATAAAGTCTGCTCTATACACCAGTCTGCTTCCTGCAGGCTCTGGCCTTTCCATGCAAATACACCGATACCCGCCGCTGCGATAGCCGCTGCCGCATGGTCCTGTGTAGAAAAGATATTGCACGAGCTCCAGCGCACCTCTGCGCCCAGGGCGGTAAGTGTTTCTATCAATACAGCGGTCTGTATGGTCATGTGCAGGCAGCCTGCTATGCGCGCGCCTTTCAGCGGCTGCTTAGGGCCATATTCTGCGCGGATGGCCATCAGGCCCGGCATTTCGGCTTCTGCAAGCCTTATTTCTTTACGGCCCCATTCAGCAAGGCTGATATCCTTCACCTTGTAAGGCAACTTGAAGTCGATGTTCGAACGAGTCATTGTGCTCATATAGTGTTTAAATTAAAAATGTTCGCAAAGTTACGTAAATTATTAATGCGAACCACCCGCCATTTAGCAGCGCCGCGAAGAAATCCCCCGAAAACGGCATATAGTTGAAAATTGCTATTGTCCAAGCGCGGTTTCTACTATTATCGTCCGTTGCGTCGCACTCTTGTACGTTCATTTCTTTATTCATCATGTTCAAAACTAGGGTGTAATTCAAGGTGGATTGTCATTAGTTGCTCATGTAATCACCCCGTAGGTGGTGAAAGCTTTGTAGGAAAATGATCACCCATACCTG
>CAIJNJ010000001.1 GCA_903821975.1 uncultured Bacteroidota bacterium | reverse complement strand
ATCCTAGGGCATTTGTTATTTTTCGTAAAATGAGGCGGCGTTTAAGTCAATGTGCGGAGGCTAGATATGCAAAAAAGATTTGAACAGAACCATGTGGCCTCTTCAGCGAAGCCATCATCTCTCAAAGTGATTGCGCTCAGCGCGCTGCTATGTCTCAACGGCTTATCTTTAGCTCAAGCCGAAACAGCCCATCCATCAGATATAACATCAACAAAAATCACGGCGCCGGCCACACCAACAGCGATTTCTGGAAAAGCACCAAAAGGTGCTGCATCGAACGCTCCTCAAGGCAACGCAGCGGCACCTAATCATGCAGCAGAGCTTCCACCCGCTGCAAAAGCTGACACTGTAGCTCCTGCTAATATGCTAGGTAGCCCGGTGGTGCCCATAAAGGAGGAGGGTGGTTTGCCAGAGGGGGAATACGCTGACGTGCTCGACTGGGTCAAGCAAACGAAGTTTCATGGTAACTTGAGGTCTTATTTCTTCGCACGTGAAGAGTCGAATAGTCTTGTGCATAATCAAGCGACTGCTAGCGGAACACCTTTACCTGAGAACTCATTCTCCTTGGGTGGATATGCTGGATTGATGACAGCCCCTCTATATGGATTACAAGCAGGTTTGACTCTCGGTGCTGCGAATAGTTTAGGGCTGAATCCCAAAGGGTCTGCTTATTCGCAGATATATACCGGCCCTACTGGGAAGCAAAGTTATTCTGATATACGAACAGATATGAGCTTACCTGGCGGTACTTTTTACGTTTTGAAGGAAGGTTTTTTACAATATACGCACAAATACTTCAAAGTACGTGGTCCTGATCAAATCATTGATACACCATGGATCATGCCTTCAGACTCCAGAATGGCACCCAGTGCATTCCGTGGGGTTTATGCTGAGGCCTATCCATTCCAAGATATTGAACCGCTTAAGGATATATCGTTTGTTGGTCTGAGGCTTTGGAGTTTCAATGGGCGTTCAGATACAACCTTTGTTCAAAACAACCTTTATATGACGGGGCATATGCAAGGACAGGTTGGTCTAGGAGGCCTTACCGGCGTTACAACGCCGGGTGCCATGGCTGTTGGCATGAAGTTCACACCTAAAGATGCGCCTTATAAAGGAGAGCTCTGGTATAACCAGTTCTATGACTTCAGTAACCTCCTTTGGTTCGATGGTAGCTACAAGCTTAAAACCGGTACTGACTTTACGCCACTTTTCGGGTTTCAATTCGCGGATCAAAGTTCGACAGGCACCTGCGATCTCTGTTTAGCTACAGCCGCTAATAGTGGTCAGGGTGCGACAGGAACGGGTGCAGCAAACACACAAGCCTATGGCGCCCTGCTGGGCGTTGATACCCCTTGGATAACTGTAACTGCTGCCTATAATAATATTTTAGCCCAGAGAAACACATTCCAGAATGGTAACTTGATATCGCCTTACAGTTGGGGTTACTCGACAGACCCTCTCTATACGACCCAGATGATCAATGGTCTTATCGAAAAGAATACTGCGGGTCAAGCCTGGAAAATGGCGGGAACATCTTATTTTATGGATAAACAAATCAAAGCAATGCTTTCATACGCTCAGTATTATCTCGTGGGTTGTGATACGGGGGCTGTATCAGCAGCTACAACGTGTACAAAAACACAAGGATATACGGCAGGTAGTTCATACTTGAATAATACCTCGAATGAAACTGACATAGATGTTACTTATTTTTTCGCAAAGGCATCGATGTTGGACGGTTTGTCTGTAAGGAACAGACTGGGTGTAGCGCAAGGTAATGTTAGTAGAGGGCATGACTGGTACGAGCGCTTCCAGATTCAGTATCAGTTCTAACCTTGAATTATATTTTGTTTACATATAGGGTAAATTTATGTTTAGAATTTCATTGCTGATCTTTTTCTTTTTAGCAGCAGGTTGCGCT